>NZ_NOLI01000081.1:0-37075 GCF_002245975.1 Nostoc sp. 'Peltigera membranacea cyanobiont' 213
CCCCAATTCCCCATTCCCTAATCATGAAATTTGGTGTTGTTGTTTTTCCGGGTTCTAATTGCGATCGCGATGTTGCTTATGTAACCAGAGATTTGCTTTTACAACCAACTCGCATGGTTTGGCATCAAGAGACAGACATTGCTGATTTGGATGTCCTCATCGTCCCTGGTGGCTTTAGTTACGGGGATTATCTGCGCTGCGGTGCGATCGCACGTTTTTCACCCGTGATGCAGCAGGTTGTAGAACATGCTCAAAAGGGTAAGTTTGTCATTGGTATTTGCAACGGGTTTCAGGTATTAACTGAAGCTGGACTTTTGCCAGGGGTATTAACCAGAAATCGGGATTTGCATTTTATTTGCGATCGCGTCCCCTTGAAAGTTGAGCGTACCAATCTCTCGTGGACGCAAGCTTATACCACTAATGAAGTTATCACTTTACCTATTGCCCACGGAGAGGGTCGATTCTACGCTGATGAAGCCACTCTCGCTGAAATTGAAGCTAACGGGCAAGTCGTGTTTCGTTATGCAGGGGAGAATCCCAACGGTTCATTGAACAACATTGCCGGGATTTGCAATCGTCAGGGCAATGTGTTGGGGATGATGCCGCACCCAGAAAGGGCATCTGACCCGATGTTAGGGAATAGTGATGGCTTGAGGTTGTTTCAGGGCTTGCTAGAGAAGGTAGCGGCATTAGCCTAGAGCAAATATTGGGCGACTAGTACCGCAAGGCGGAATTCAAAATTCAAAATTCAAAATTCAAAATGAATACAGCGTAAGCCTTTCGTTGATTTGAAATGGTAGCTTTATTTACGCCGTGGTGTACTAGGTTGGGATTTAGCGATCGCTTTCTGAAAGATAGATGAAGATACTTCTACAGATAGCGATCGAACAATAAATTTACATCCCCAAACAGCCCATCATAGTCATTACTTTTACAACTTCACGAGAGAGAGGCAGTAGGAATACTGCCTCCTGCGTCTTTCTTCAACGTACTTCTTTAAGACTATCAATTTGCTTGGTAAACAACTCAGTGAATAAACTAAGTACAGTTCGTTCTTCGCGTACTTTTATATTAGCGCTGATTGACATACCTGATTGCAAATTCACATTTTTACCCTTAATTACTAAGGATTGTTTATCCAAATGCAGCTTTGCCGGAAACCTATAAAACTGATGTGTTTGGTCTGGCGGTAATGCGTCTGAACCTATCCCCATAACTTCCCCTTTGATATCGCCAAATTCGCTGTAAGGAAAGGAGTCAATTCTTATATCTACCTTCATTGCTTTTCGGACAAAACCGATATCTTTATTGGTGATAAAAACTTCAGCTATGTACTTTTCATTCGGGACAATTTGCAGTAGTTTTGTCGTCGGAGTGGCTACAAATCCAGGGTTTTTTGCTTGTAAATCAAAAACTGTTCCGGCTACAGGCGCACGGAGTTCTTGATATTTAACGTTTAACTGTGATTGAGATATTTTACTGTTGACATCTGCCAAACGCTGTTCATTATCTAGGATCACTTTCATGAATTGGCTATCGATTGCGGCAATCCGCTGTTTGTTATCAGCGATCTTATCCAAAACGTTTTTATCAGAAACAGCCACTGTATTGCTTAACTCTTGTTGTCCTTTTTCTATATCAAACTGGAGACGTTTTTGTTCTTCACCTAGTTGTGCTACTTCCGCCGTGCGGTTTTGTACTTCTTGTTGCTGATTGAGATACTGAAGTTGAGAGATACCACCTTCTTCTGCTAGTATCTTCAGTTTCGCTAAAATCCCCTCTTGAATAGCTAAACTTGATTTACTATCTTCCAGCTTAAATTGATTTTGACTAAGTTGTTTCCTGGTTTTTTCTACTTCCAATTGCGCCGCAGCAGACCGAGAATCTAATTCTTTTTTGGCAACTTGTAGGCGTTGTTGCTCATCAATTCCTAGCGTAGAATCTTTGCCAGAATTTCTTAATTGAGTCCGTAATAAGTCATTTTCTGCTACTATCGCTGCCCGACTTTTCAGCAGGAAAGTCGTTTCTTGTGGTAAATTACCGCGCAAATATAGCAGTTCTGTTCCTGTGGCAGTACTTGCACTCATCAATCGACGATAAATTTGGTTTTCTTTAATTAATGCAATGCGAATTTTATTCAAAGAATTTAATTCAGCAACAGAGGCAATAGAATCAAAAGTCAGCAACAAATCTCCTGCCTTTACTACTTGTCCATCTTTAACATTAACCGTTTTCACTACTCCACTAACAGGAGCCTGAACTTCTTTAACTGTCCCTTCCGGTTTTAATTGCCCTGTTGCTGGCACTACTTGCTCAATTTTGGCAAAATAAGCCCAAGTAATTCCAAAACAGGCTAGCCCCATCAGAGTAATCATGATTGTCCGCGACCAAACTGGAGATTGGCGCAAGACAATTGATTGCTCAAATTCCTGACTACTTGAGTTAATTAAAGACTCTTGAGCCGCTTTCTGTTGTTTTGTAAGTATCGGTGAATCTTGTTTGACTCCATTTTTCTGATTACCGTTTTTCTGATTGCCGTTGAGGTGATTCCCATTAAGTTGAGTCATAATGATTTTGGATTTTGGATTTTTTGTAGAATGTGCAATGTTTACTGATGCCGAAAAGCTTGATTTTAATATACCCACCTACTATTATTGCTACATCTATGGAATATTGGTCAAACTGAAAATCTTTTGATGCTATGCCCCCAGCAATGACTAATTATAAGTTCACATCTTGTTGCTGATATAGGTAAAAATAATGACCTTTCGTAGCCATTAGTTCTTGATGGCTACCTTGTTCTATAACCCTGCTATTATCCATCACAACAATCATGTCTGCATTACTCACGGTGTTTAATCGGTGGGTAATAAAAAATACTGTATCCCCCTTAAATGCTTTGGCTAAATTGAGACATATTTGCCGTTCTGTGGGATAATCTAGGGCACTAGTGGCTTCATCTAAAACTAATAATTTTGGTCGTTGTAAAACAGAGCGAGCGATCGCAATTCTTTGTCTTTGTCCACCTGAAAGTGCAGAACCCCGTTCTCCCACCCGCGTGTTGTAACCGTTGGGCAAGTTCATGATAAACTCGTGGGCGCACGCAACCTGAGCCGCTTCGATAATTTCTTCGGTTGTCGCATCGGGATTCGTCAGAGCAATATTTTCCTGAACGCTACCGTCAAACAACAATGTTTCTTGGGGAACTACACCAATTTGTCGTCGCAGTGAATAAAGTTCCACTTTGGCAATATCATAACCATCAATCAAAATTCTGCCGGACTCGGTTTCGTAAAGTCTCAGCAGCAATTTCATCATCGTACTTTTACCAGATCCACTTTGGCCGACGATGCCGATAAATTTACCTGGCTCAAATTCGAGGGTGACGTTGGAAAGTTGCAGAGGCCCACTCGTCCCAAATCGGAAGGAAACATTTTCGTATTTTACTGCTCCCTTAATCGTCGGTAAGGGGATATTGTAGCGGTCTGTTTCTCCTTCTTGTGGCGTATCGACAATATCGCTTAAACGTTCCAGAGACAGGGCTGTTTCTTGGAAGCTTTGCCAAAGTTGAGCTAAACGTAATATTGGGCTAGTGACGTAACCAGATATAATCCTAAAGGCAATTAGTTCGCCTAAAGTTAATTCTTGTTTCAGTACCAAATAAGCTCCTACCCACAAAACTAGTAAACTGCTAAGTTTGTTGAGAAAGTTGCTGGTGGAGTTAGCGAGGGTAGAAGTTACAACCGTTTTAAAACCAGCAGCGACAAACCGAGCGTAACGCTCTTGCCAAGAAAACCGCGATCGCAATTCAATATTTTGCGCTTTTACGGTTTGAATTCCTGACATCACCTCCACTAAATAAGATTGAGTTTCGGCGTTGCGTTCGGCTTTGGCACGTAACTGTCTGCTAATGGTGGGAGAAGCAATTAAGGTGATTACGATAAATATGGGAATTGTGCTTAAGCCGACTAAGGTGAGTTGCCAACTGTAAATTAGCATTACACCGATATAAACTACCGAGAACAGAGCATCCAACCCTACTGTTAAGGCAGTACCAGTCAAGAATTGGCGAATATTTTCTAATTCGTTGATGCGAGTTGAAAGTTCGCCCACCGGTCGGCGTTCAAAGTAGCGCAGTGGTAAACGTAATAAGTGGTCAATAATTTGCGACCCTAAACCCATATCGATGCGGTTAGTGGTATCGACAAATAAGTAGGTTCGTAAGGTTGTCAGTACTGCTTCAAATAGCCCGACGACTAATAGTAAAACCCCCAAAATATGTAAAGTGCCAATACTATTTTGAGTGATAACTTTGTCGATAATTAACTGAACGACTAGAGGATTTGCCAACGCTGCCAACTGTACAAAAAAGGAAGCAATAAAGACCTCTATCAAGACTCGACGGTGCTTTGACAAATAGGGCAGAAACCACCGTAAACTAAAGCGTTCTTGGGGTGTTTGGTTGGTAGCAGTTAGCAGTAATACTCTAGCTTGGGGTGGAAAGTTGGTTGGATCGACATCTAATTGTTCGACCAATTGAGCAGGTTTACAGCGGACAATTCCTTTGGATGGGACACCCACTACCACGCTATTTGAATCTGCTGCATATAAAACTGCAAAATTATCACCATAGCGAATCAATGCTGGTGTCGGAATGCGCGTCACGGAGGCAACTGGTATTTCTATCAACTGCGCCTTAAGTCCGATTAATTCTGCCAGGTAAGCAGTAACTTGAAACGATATAGTCCCCTGACGTTTGACTTGCTCGGTTAAGATGCGGCGAACCACTTCTCGACGAAATGGCATTTCTAAATGCTTCGCGATCATTTGGAAGCAGGCGAAGGCTGTATTTAATTCTCCCTTACCACTAAAAAACGGGTATTTTTGTTTTGAGGAACTCTTTGAGGTATCGGGGGCTGTCTGGGTAACTATTTCGTCTGATGCGTAAGGGATATCTAATTCATCTTCATCTTGGCTATCTAATTGGGTATCATTTACCGCCAGTACTATTTCATAACTATCTTCTAAGATCAAATTTGACGGATGTATCCCAACCAACCGGGCGGGGTTTTGACCTATAACCTGAATCTTGTCTCTGTCATCGTCTGATTCTAGGCGATCGCCAGGTGATAAATTCTCTACTGTACTACCGCCACTTACAAACCAGACGCTTTCGCTATCCAGTTGGTTGAATGCAGTTTTTCCTGGTGGAAGGTAATGGACTTTCGCCTGTGGTAAGGCGTTTTCTGTGAGTTCTCTGAGATTTAAGGTAGCGATCGCTTGCTTTTGCCAGTAGGAACAAAGAATATCGAAAACTTCAATCAAATAACTGCGGTTCTTGCGGGCTTCGGCAAAAGCTGGGTATGAAGCGAGAAAACTAAAATATGCCGATGCATTCAAGGTTAAACATACGACTTCGGTGGAGGCGATCGCAGTCTCACAGGCGACATCGCGCAACAAACCAACTTCGCCGACAATTTCTCCCGGTTGTAGCAATTTTAGGGTGATTGGCATTTGCGTCTGGGGATCGTATCCCAAGAGGCGCACTTGTCCCTCATAAATGATCGTGATGCGTTCCGGGAGACTTTCTTTACCGATGATTTTCTGACCGATCCGATAGCGAAATGCTTGCAGTTGGTCTGATAGATTAGCGATCGCTCCATCAGGTAAGCGATCGAACCCTTCTAAGGTGGTGATAAATTCGAGAAAAGTGTTCTTAATATAAGTCATATAAAACCAGTCGAAGGTAAAAGTGAGGAATTAAGTCAAAAATATTAGGGAGTATCTCTTTTACTAACAGTGGCAATGTTTGGTTTTATGCCAGCAGTGGCAAGACTTCTGTGGAATCCAGGTACCTAAATATGTAAAATCACAGAGGTGAGTTCGTCTAATTACAGACCTGTACTTGTATCACATGGTTAGGATTGTTATGCGTTTTTCAAAATAAAGCATAGTGTAAATGGATCGAGGACAAGTTATCACTTGGTTAACGGCACATAATTTATACAAACTTAAAATCAATATTTAGCATTGCAAGTATGCAATATGGATACTCATTGTCAAACTAATACACATAAACGCGGTTGTTAAATTTAGCGTTGCATATTTTAATTTATGATAATCAACTTGAAAGTATCACAGATGCTTTCCTAAGTAAATACCCTAATTCAGAATTATGTAATAAAAAAACTTTAAATTTCTGAATTATTTTTGACAAATTCTTGAATATAGGGATTGACAATATCACTCATGGTGAAAGACAGTGAGTTTTCATTGAGCAATAGTGCTATACCCGATTTATGAAAGAATTCTCCATCACTTTTTTAGTAGCTTAATTTCATAAAAATTAACTGGAAAAGTAAAGGGGAAGATTTTTTATAATCCTAGATCAATCAACTATTAAATTTATGAAGTAAAGACAATAACTGCCTTCAGTAAATTTACTAGTTTAATTAATCGGGAGTAGATTTAATCGCCACATATCAAACAACCCCATCCCGGTTGCGGGGTGGGGTTGTTTGATTTTGCTAACTAATTACTTGCGTTTAATATTAGACAGTAGGACTGACACTCAATTTTACCTGCACAATTACATCGTTGTAATCTTTGTCACCACCATTTGGTAGATCCTCAAAACCAAAGGTGTTATTTCCCAACAATCGAATGTGGTCTACCTTATCTGAGTTAGCACCCAAGAATGAGAAGTAAACCTTTTTATTGCCATCGCCCTTGAGAATAGCATCGGGCTTACCATCCACAATAATAAATGGTGCAAACAAAGAATTCGGCCCGAAGGTGCCAGTGTAATTTGCAGTACCTTGGTTGTCCACCGCCAAGTCAATACCTGCAACGCGCCCACGCACAGCAGCTTCGGCGTAACCAGCCTGGCCAACGAGAATATCTGCTTTGCCATCACCATTAGTATCAATACCACCATTTTCATCAGCCACTTTATAGAAGCCGACAAAGTTGTTGTAAGACGCTTCTCTGTTGACTGCAAACTCAGCTGTTACTGATTGTGTCACACTTCGTAAATCAATCAGTTCACCTTGAGATTTGCCTTGCAGACCAGTACCTAAAGATGCCTCTTCTCCTGTTGCCTGAACCGTCACAACGAAATCCTGGAAGTTGAGAGAAAAGCCTTCTTCTTGTGTGCTGTTATTTGTAGCGGAGGAAAAAACGACACTTGATAAGGAAGTTTTTCCAGATAGCACAGCCTGAGTAGTACTGTTGGATACCAGATAGAATCTGAGTTTTGTACCAGACTCGAATTCTAAGATATTTTTCAGGTCTTCGTTCTTAAAACCCTTGGGCAGTTTAGCAATGGAGGAGAATATCACCTTAGAACGCTCTAGAGCCACTTTGGTATAACCCTCTGCACCAGGGGCTATGCCATTAATTTTACCTTCATCATCGTCAACGGCAAATACACACAGTTCATTCACCTCTTTAGCGTTGTTGTTTTTAATCTTCAGAGAGAGCTTTCCTTTTTTACCCTTAACTTTACTATCGACGATAAAGATATTTTGAGTAATGTTAACTAGCTGGAAAATTGTTGTTATCTGGGTATTTGTAGTAGACCCAAAACCATCAATCTTAACATCCAAGTCTTTATCAAAAGAAAGTCCCGCAAGGTCAGTGGTGCGGACGCGAACTTTATAACTAGATTTAGTCGCGTCAGATTTAATTTTTAACTTGTCTCCATCAATGATGAATGCATTATTGTCAGTATCGCCGACACCTGCCACAAAACTATAAGTATGTTTATCGTTTTGGTCTGGGTCAGTGGTGGTGAAAGTAGCAATTTCACTTCCTGCTTCTACATTCTCAGTTACAGCAGTCAATTCCAAGTCTGTAGGATCGGAATTGGCAAATAGTACTGAGATATTGTTGTCATCAGAGTTAGCTATTACCAAATCCAGCTTGCTGTCACCATTCAAGTCTTCCAGCGCAACAGACTCAGGATTTGAACCGACTGTGAAGTTGGTAGCAGTGCCAAAGCCGCCATTGCCATCGTTTACTAGCACTGAAACATTGGCAGAACCGGAGTTAGCAACAACCAAATCCTTTTTACCGTCACCGTCAAAATCTGCCACGGCAATAGCATTAGGATTTGTCCCGACTGCAAAGTTGGTGGGTGTGCCAAAGCCACCACTACCATTGTTCAGTAGCACCGATATATTGTTGTCATCGGAATTAGCTACTACCAAATCGAGTTTACCGTCACCATCAAAATCCGCTACGGCAATGGCGTGAGGATTTGTCCCGACTGTAAAGTTGGTGGGTGTGCCAAAGCCGCCACTGCCATCGTTCAGCAGTAACGATATATTGTTGTCATTAGAGTTAGCAACAACCAAGTCCTTTTTACCGTCACCGTCAAAATCTGCCACGGCAATGGCATTAGGATTTGTTCCAACCGTAAAATTGGTAGCAGTGCCAAAGCCGCCACTGCCATCGTTCAGCAGTAAGGATATATTGTTGTCATCAGAGTTAGCAACAACCAAGTCCTTTTTACCGTCACCGTCAAAATCTGCCACGGCAATGGCATTAGGATTTGTTCCAACCGTAAAATTGGTGGGTGTGCCAAAGCCGCCACTGCCATCGTTCAGCAGCACCGAGATATTGTTATCACCGGAGTTTGTTACCACAAAGTCTAGTTTGCTGTCACCGTCAAAGTCGGCTACAGCAACGAAACTAGGACTCACCCCGACTGTATAGTTGGTGGGTGTGCCAAAGCCGCCACTGCCATCGTTCAATAGCACGGAGATATTGTCATCACCAGAGTTAGCAATCACCAAGTCCTTTTTACCGTCACCGTCAATATCTGCTACAGTAACGGACTTGGGATTTGTCCCAGCTAGGAAGTTAGTTGCACTTGTAAATGATGCACTCATAATTAATTGTTTTGAAGTATGATATCTGGTTGCCTCACACCTGTTTCTATTGAGATTGATGGTTTATTAAAGGTAATATTCTTTATTAGCAAGGTGAGGAATGCATTATCTAGTTTATTGTCTAAATTTTACTAATACCTCAGTAAATATACTACGGCCAACCAATCTAGGATTTATGCAAAGGCTTGATTAGCGATCGCATCTACACATCTTTAACGGCAATCTCTCGCATCAGCAGTTGGCTGGCTAGGAAGTACTACGGAGTAGCTATCATCTTTACTACATTTTGTGATATTTATGTTGCTAGCAGTCTAAGTATCTTCTATGCGAGTGATGGTGAAAGATATAAAAAACGAGGGAATATCATTCCCTCGCATTAGCTTGTTACAGCTGATTAACTAATTTAGAATATTGAATTTAAGCTGTAATCATCTTTGGGCTAAACTACACTAGCAGAGAAAACAAAATCATTTGCTGTTAGGCTAGTTGATGTAATTCCAACTAATGAAGCCAACTCTGTATTTCCAGTTTTCACCAGAGTATCACTACCTTGTTGCAACAGTGTTAAAGCACTAAATTGAGTTACACCAATACCACCAAGCCCGATTTTATCAGTGCCGATCGCAAAATCAGTCACGATATTCTTGCTAATTGGCAGACTGGCGTTAGCAATCCAGAATTGGTCAGCACCAGCACCACCACTGAGGCGATCGCCACCTCCTTGACTAGCGAATAGCACATCATCACCATCGCCACCAAACAGCGAATCATTGACACCAGCGAAGAGTTTATCATCCCCAGAACCACCATAGAGACGGTTATTGCTACCGTTACTGGTGAGGGTGTCGTTACCTGAGCCACCAAAGGATAATTGACGAGTACCTTCAACTACTGTCAAAGTATCATTACCTGCTGCCCCAAATAAATTATTACTACCATTGGCTTCCACTACAGTAACTTCGTCATTACCATTGCCACCATCGGCACTAGTGTTGCTAGCAGGGCTATCTGCACCAATCAAGACTCGATCGTTGCCATCTCCTGTGGACACTGAGGAGTCACTACCAGCGATCGCGGTGTCATCACCTTTGCCAGTCACGATTGTATTACCTTTACTACCCTCAACAAAGTCTGCTCCATCACCTGTAAATAAGGTTTGATTTGGCTTGAGGGTGACATCATCACTATTGGTAGAACCAAATTGCAGGTCTAGTGTCGTTAGTCCAACGGTGCGACCATCAAATCCTGCGGCTGTAAAGTACTGAGTATTGCCTACACTTTGAGAATCCAGAATTGTTGCTTGACCATTAGCAGTTTTTTCTGAAGTCAATACTTCTTTGGTGGAGGGAACTACATCCGGGCCTCCGACCAATGCCTCTGTAATAGCACGACCTTTTAAATCGCCATTACTGGGAATATTCAAACCCAGAATACTAGCAAGGGTAGGTGTAACATCAGCATTACTCACAGGTGCATAGTCTACATAACCTGATTTGAAATCAGGGCCAATAGCCTCCATATTATTGAAGGTATCACCTCGACCAAAGCTACCATGCATCCCCTGCCCTTGCTGCAAAGTTGTATCAGCAATTTCTACCTGAGCTTGAGGGTTGTTTGGGTTGGTTGGGTCGGTGCTAAAGGTTTTGAAGTTGATTACAATCGATGGAACTGGTGTTTTAGCATCACCTTTTAGCCCGATCGCACTTAGCGGTAAAGCACCTGGGATGGTTCCATAGGCATCGTCTACGAAAATACCACTGATGTAATCTTTTTGTGAGAGCAAATCCACTACCTGTTTAGCTAGAGTAGCATTGCCATTAGGGAGATAAATCAGGTCAGATCCACCGTTAGCAGCTACAACTATCTTTGTACCTGGGTCGAGTTGGCCATTAATTACCTCGCCCGTACCACCAATTACACCATTCCCAGAAATAGGACGTTGACCTTGTGTAGCATCAACAGCCGCATATTGGATGTGGTTGAGGTCTGGAGGAAGTGTCGTCGGGTTAGGATCGTATAGGGGTAGACCGAGATCGTGAGCCAAATCAATCGCCACAAAGCCTGCTGGCAGAAATCCCGGATTTACACCTGCATAAGTTTGGGTAGCAGCATAACTGGTAGTTTTTGTGCCTTGGCTATCAATAGCTTGTTTGCTAATGGTAGAAAAACCGTGGTCGGAAGTAACAAAGACATCAGTAGTCTTGTCTAAGCCTGTACTTTTGAGATAGTCAAGAAGTTGCTTTAAATTATCATCAGCATCTTTGACCCCAGCTTTTGAAGTAGGGCCATTGATACCTGGTGTTAAGGTATTTAAACTATCACCCTGATTGTGTTGACTACCATCGGGATCTCTTGACCAGTAAACCAATGCAAATGGTTTACCATCTTCTTGAAACTTGGGTAAAATTACCTTAGTTGTGGCATCTGCAAAGTATTGTTGTTGAGCCACATTGGCATCCAGTGTGCCAGGAGTTGTGTTGTTACCAGCTGGCTGGACTCGCGGTGTTGGCTTTACATCTAGACCAGCAGCTTGTAAACGACTGACAATATCTGGATCGAGTGGAACAGCAGAAGGTGAACCAGCAGGTGTAGTCGGTGGGGTTGCACCATTGGTACTGTCATCAATAATTATTGTCTGGGGAGTAGCAATAGTACCAGTAGTACCACCTTCTCGGTTAACTTGTGTGACATCTTGGATGGCAACAGGCCCTAATTTACCAACTGCTGCTGTGTTGAAACCCTGCGATCGCGCATAAGCTAGGAGTGACTCTTCATCTAGAAAGTTGTTACCGGGAAACTTTTCATCGATATCCCCCAGAACAGAATCATTTTCGATAAATGGCGTGACACTACCGTTAGCATTAGGGCTAGGAAAACCAGTGTAGATGGTATTGCTAAAGTCACCTGTATCACCTAGGTAATGCCCAGTGGCGATCGCCGAAGCATTAGGTGTAGTAAATGTTGGAAACAGCGAATGACTATTGGCGAAAGTAACCCCCTGCTGACGGATGCTATATAAAGTTGGGGTATCAATGGGGTTTACAGAACCGTTACGCAATCCATCTGCAACAAAAATAATGACATTTCTACCGTTGCCATTTGTATCAGCCATGTTGACTACTCCTTAAGTATTGTGAGCTACAATTAATTGCAGCAATTGTGTGTGTGTAGACTGAGCGATTAACTACACTCAACCCAAGCGAAAGATTCTTGGTTACAAAAATCTGAGTAGTATTTGGCAACAAAATGCTTAGTGTCCACATAAATTGGTGCAGACAATTAAATGAATGTAACTTTGCTTACTGCCTCAAAAGATAGTTGTTCAATGTTTAAGGAAAGTTATAAGCAAGTTAAGATTTTGGATAAAAAGCAGAAAAATCTTTACACACAAAAATATCCCCAACTTGGAAATCGGGGATCTGAATATTTGAATCCTGAATTTAAGCTGTAATCATTTTTGAGTTAAACCACACTAGCAGAGAAAACGAAATCATTTGCTGTGAGGCTAGTTGATGTAATTCCCAACAATGAAGCCAACTCTATATTTCCGATTTTCACTAAGGTGTCACTACCCTGTTGCAATAGTGTTAAAGCACTAAATTGAGTCACACCAACACCACCCAGTCCGATTTTATCAATGGCGATCGCAAAATCAGTCACGATATTTTTGCTAGTTGGTAGACTCGCATTAGCAATCCAGAATTGGTCAGCACCAGTACCGCCACTGAGGCGATCGCCACCCCCTTGACCAGCAAATAGCACATCATCACCATCGCCACCAGATAGCGAATCATTCACATTGGAGAAGAGTTTATCATCCCCAGAACCACCATACAGACGGTTATTGCTGCCGTTACTCTTGAGGGTATCGTTACCTGAGCCACCAAAAGATAATTGATGCGAACCTTCAACTACTGTCAGAGTATCAGCACCTGCGCCTCCGAACAAATTATTACTACCACTGCCTTCAACGACAGTAACTTGGTCATCACCATTGCCACCATCGACACTTGTATCGCTAGCAACACCATTTTGACCAACAAAGATATTATCATCACCATCTCCTGTGGACACTGAGGATTCACTACCGGCGATCGCGGTGTCATCACCCTTCCCGGTTATGATTGTGTTACCTTTAGTACCCTCAACAAAATCTGCTCCGTCACCTGTGAATAAGGTTTGGTTTGGCTCAACTGTAATATCATCGCTGGTAGTGGAACCAAAGTTAATTTCTTCAGCTTGAGGTTGACCTAAACCAGGAGCAAGGTTAAGGGGCTTATCCAACTTAAGTAGAAGGATTTCATTGTTGTCTATGACTGGATTTTGAGGATCGTTCCCAGGACGACCTGTTGAGAAAGGATAATTGTTGTCATTAGCTACCAAAATGGTGTTTTTGTCAACAACTAAAACATTTTCAATGGTTTGAAATGGGAAGTCAAAGGTGGTTTTGCCATCTCCATTCAGGTCTTTGGGGTCTTGGATATTTAACAAGTCTGCAACTTCTTCTTTAGCTACATAGCCATTAGAATCTGTTTTCGACAGGTCTATTTTGTAGATTCTCTTAAATTTAGCCGCAGCCCCTTGATTGTTATCCCGTTCAATGACTAGGTACTCATTATCATTAATGACTGCTAAATCCCCGATGGAATTTGACGGATTATCCAATCTGTAATAGAGTCTACTGTCGGTGTACTTGTGGCTGGCTAAATCAAATTCGTTGATCCGCAAAGCACCAGGGGTATCGCCCTGAACCGTACCTTCTAGCAACAAATAGAGTTTGGTTTTGCTGGCGTTAATTGCTCCACCTTCAAAACCTTTAGAACTACCCAAGTTAGCAAAAGCATCACCTGAAAGAACATCGGGGTTTTGTGGCGATCGCACCACATTATACTGAGGATCGTCTCTGAGTTTATCCCGCACTCGATCCGCAATATCTGGGAAATCTGAGAAGAGTGCGTCTACACCTAATTGATAAAACTGCTGAATTTCTAGCTCTAGCTTTCCTTTGTAATCTGCTGCTAAATATTGGTCTTCCGCCCGGAAGGTATAGGGGTGAACCTGTAAACCAGCGTTATGAGCATCTTGAATTAAGGTAGTGGGAGGTAATGTTGTCTTGTCAGCATCATTGACTGCTCCATCGCCATTCACATCATCGGCTTTACCATCACCATTGGCATCAGTACCTTTGATGCTAACAATCATCCGCTTCCAAGGGCCAATGCCATCAGCATAAGTGGCAACTTCAGCCAAGCCTTCTGGAGTTCGCAAGTCGCCATAAGTGCGAGTGTCACCACTGACTTTCAGATCGTAAGGCTGACTCTCGATAATCTTGCCGTTGATATCAATGTCACTGGCATCTAGAAGTTGGATTAGTGGGATATCCACCCCTGCCGCAGGCATGATGGTATCA
The DNA here is from genome assembly GCF_002245975.1 of Nostoc sp. 'Peltigera membranacea cyanobiont' 213. Classification (NCBI taxonomy): domain Bacteria; kingdom Bacillati; phylum Cyanobacteriota; class Cyanophyceae; order Nostocales; family Nostocaceae; genus Nostoc; species Nostoc sp. 'Peltigera membranacea cyanobiont' 213. Next base: position 14,305 of record NZ_NOLI01000081.1, read on the forward strand.
TGCAATTCTTTGAGATTACTCACTTCAAAGGACTGGATGAAGATCCGACTGGGGTCAGTGAAGTTATTTGCTTTGAGCGTATCGATTAATAGCTGACTGATATTTCTGTTTATTTTGTCCGTCGTACCGACATAAGTAGCTTCATCGGCAAGATAAGTCGGATGCTTGGTTTCAGGGTAGATACCAATCTTTTTACCTGTTTCGGTTTCTACTTGCTTAACTAAATCGAGGATTTCCGTGAAGGTAGGAATTTCAAATCGATCGTCAAAGGAGTGATCCCGGAAAGGTAGACGTTCTTCTGCCCGTAAAGTCTTGATTTCAGCTAAGGTAAAGTCTTCAGCAAACCAACCTGTAATTGTGTTTCCATCTAAACTTACTGTTTTTTTGCGATCGGCAAACTCTGGATGTTTGTAAACATCTGTGGTTGTATTATTAAAATTGACAGTACCATCAGCATTCAAAACTGCTAACGCAGGCTCGTGGCGAGCAATTAGCACACCATCTTTTGTCACTACCAAGTCAGGCTCAATAAAGTCAGCGCCTCGCTCAATTGCTTGCTTATAAGACTCTAAGGTATGTTCTGGACGATAACCACTTGCGCCTCTGTGACCAATAACTTTAGGTGCTTCTCCATTTAAAGTTTTGAATTGGTCAGGTGTAGCGATCGGAGCTTCTAATAATTTCCCAGTGGCATCAAAATGTAGCAGATAAGGGCCAAACTCGTCTCCCACCCAGATTGTCCCGTCTTTGTCAAAGACAAATGACTCTACATCAAAGTCTGCACCAGTTAGCAATCTTCCAGTAGTGCCCTCATTCACAATTTGGAAAGGAACTTTGTTGTTAGGGTCAGATAGTTGAATGTAATCTAAAACTTTAACACTGCCATCCCCATTTTCTGTTCCTTTAAAATTTGGGTCTAGGCGATTGATTCGCAGTAGAAAATCTGCACTATTATCTTTACTCCCGTAGCCATTATCTGACAGGAAGTACAAAGAGTTGCTGTTAGCAAACTGTACGCCACTAAAGCCTTGAATTGGCTGTCCTGGGAAAGGCCCGGTTCTGCCATTAGCTGAAACATCTGCACCAGAAGGTGGCCCATCACTAAAGGTATCAGCAGGTAAAGAAGCAAAGCCGACTAATTCAATCGCCATAATTTAGAATGTTATTTGGGTATTTGGATTTAACTGCACCACAAGGTATTCAAGTTCTCTCATTTCATTACTTGTAGGAAAAATAAATCATGTTCTCATGCTAAAAACCGGAATTACGGGGAAATTTCAGAATTACAAAACTACACGCAGTAAGGGCAATACCCTGCGGGAAGCCACTTTGCGTCTACATGAATTGTCTCTACCTCAAAATTAAGGCTTCGGCTATTGTTTGCATAAGTCCTTTCCAGTTTGGGCAAGTCCGTTAAGTCCGATTTCGTCATTTACACCGAGAATACATTTCCAAAAAACGCATTTTCTCAGAGTTGTCGAAAGCTTGAGAAACGATCGTGGAATGTCATAGCGTTAGCCAATCTGCGAGTGTCTGGGGGTTTACCCTATGAGCAACTGGCGTGTGGAGTGCAATGAGTGTGGGAATCATAACTAATTACCCGGACTTGATATTAGTGAGTAATGAATGTGGAAGAACAAGATTTAGAACTTAAATCTGTTGATAGTAGTTATGAGAGAACTTAGCTAGCACTAAAGATATTTTCATTAAAAGATTAAGATAAGAATAAGCTAAACAGAAGAAATGATTAAAATCCTTTCAAGAGAATAAGTAATATTTGTAATAAAACCGGATTCCTATATCGTGGTTTCTATTTTAGTAATTGCTTCTTTCGGTGAAGCATCGCCATCAATTACAAATGTAATCCCTGGTAGGTATTCATCCATCATCGTGACGTTAGTGTAAACTAGATTTTCGATCAAAGCAAAACTGAGGCGATCGCCTACAATATCAATACTAGTTTTGTAGCGAATCTCGCCATCGCTAAAGTCGAGTTCAAAGTTGCCAATCATCAAGCCGTAATTGGCACGAGTGAGGAATTCAGCAACAGCTTGTTTCCTATTTTCTGGTACAGTGATGGGGCAAAGGGAGTAAAAGACAAATTGCTTATTTTCTTCTCTAGCTTTGGCATAACAGTTCCATCTACCATTTATGCCTTGGAATGGAAGTTGTAAGATAGATTCTCCTTGCAATTTAGTAAAATTCCAGTCATCTTCAGTAAAGAATTTGAGTATTTCTTCAAGAATTGTTCTATCAATTGCAGGGGGTTTTTCATATTGTGCAACTTGCCGATCGATATCATTAAAGATTTTCTTTAATTCATCCAGATTGAAATCAGCGAAGCCTTTGAAAAAATGAGCAATTCCATCAAAGAGTTCAGCAGTGGCTTTTTCAGTCACAGTAGACAAGTTATTCTGCGTCCATTCTTTGAAGAAGGTTCCCAGCGCATCGGAAATGGGATCGGATTTACCAGATGTTGCAGCTTGGGCAAGAGTAGCTGGGCTGAGATAATGCCATAAGGTATGGTAGCCAACTTGTTTAGATGCTTGCAGTTGCATAACTGATAATAACAGCCAATTTTCTGTAGCAAATAGGAGATGATCGGGTTGTTCTTGGTTTAACTTGAGTAAATTAATAGATATATCGTCTACATTGGCAAGATGTTCTTTAAAAATTGAGAGAAAATCTGGCTGTAAACTAATCTCAATTTGGATATCTACTTCAGGTGAAAAATCTTCACTTGAAAGGGGAATACGGATTTCTGGTTTGAGGTTGAATAAGGCTTCGGTTTCAATGCGTTGGTGAAATTCTGGATTGATTTGAAAGGTGAGACGACATTCAATCACCTCATCTTCCAGTTTTGTGACAGTTAAAGTTTGGGCGTGGATGGGGAAAGGGGAAATGGTGCGATCGCGTAGCGTTAGTCCTGTATCCAGTTGCCAATGATTAACCTTTGTCTCCATTGCTCTTTCTAGTTCACTTGCATGATTAACATCTAAGCTTCAATTTCTTGGAGTTTATCCAATATATCTGGTCGGATTTCATGTTTAAAAATGATTGCGAAATCATCTGAATTATCATGAAGCCCGTGGGAAAGAACTAGCTCTGTACCATTGTTAAATTCTATGAGTAATCCAGCTTCGCAAGGTAATTGCGCCAGCAAAATATTTTCTGGTTCTTTTTTTAGGATTTTTATTGTTCTGACTTGTCTATTTAATAATTCGCAGATTGACTGTTCACTATAAACTTGATCGCATGAATCTATAGAATATAGTTCATCATCATTAATAATTGATGTTTCTTTATCTTGCTCACCTTCTTCAGTTTTTTCAAGCCAAACAGTGATGGATGCTTTTTCTGGAAGGCTACTAAATCCTACGATCAGGTTAGTTTCTAGCGTTATTAATAACGTTCCTGCTGTCAGTCGAAATACAGACGATCGAGGAATATCCCATTCTTTTGAAGCTTCTTCTGGGGATAACCAACTATATCGTACTAATTTAGATATTTTATGTTTCTTGATCTGAGTAAGGAGTTTGGTTTGAACGGAAGGGACATATTCTTTAAATTTATTGTTAGACATCCTATTAACCTTTACTTAATATTTTCTCTGGCTGATTCAATCAATAAATCAATCATTCTTAAATTATTTTTAGAAGGAGGTTCTCCAACTACAACCTTTAAAGGATCGGCAATTACCATACTCCCATCTTTTCCAATTAAAAATTGAAGATCATCAATCTTTACTGGTTTTGATTCTATAATGGAACGGATTTTAGTTAAATCTTCAATACTCTTTTTATTCAGTAGCTCTGATTGACCCACTGTTCTAATCTTACCTTTTTCAAGCCTTACAATATCCTTTGACCCTTGAGCATACTCCTTCATTACAATAGCGGGCTGTCCATCATGAGTTGTTTTACCAATAACTTCTACTGTCGATAAACCTTGTGATTCTAGTTCTTGAATCAGTTTGATTTCCTCGTCTATAGACGCTGCTGGTTTGCCTTGCTTGAGTACGCCAATGACAGTTCCTTCTTGGCCTTCAACAGCATATACATTTTTATTACCGCCACTACCAATTAATTGACCTAATTGAACTTCGGTATAGTCTGTTTTGAGGTTATGGTCACTTGCAATCATGTGAATCGAGTAATGACCCGGTTCTTTTACGTGTGCTTCAAAGCCTTTGATCCATGAGTATTGAGGTTTGACAGTTGCAGTCAGAATGCCAATTAGAACTAGTGCTGGTGTATTAACAATATCATTTGCTTCTGTAATAGACTTCGCCTCGGCGATCGCTGCTGGTAATTCTGCTGCTTTTTTAGCATCCTTTTCGGCAGCTTCCTCTGCTGTATTGCCAGCATCTTTTTCGGCAGTTTCTTGAGCCGCTTTATTTGCATCTTTCTCGGCGGCTTCTTGAGCAGCCTTTTCTGTGCCTGTCTCAACAGTTTCTGCCGTTGCTTTTTCTGCACTTTCTACTGCTACTTTCTCTGCACCCTGCTCGACAGTTTCGGCTGTGGCTTTACCAACGCCTTTTTCTACGGCTTCACCAGCTGCTCCTCTAGTCCGCCCTAACAGTTCCTCGGCAAAGGTAATCAGTTTTTGACCAATCTCGCCCAAAGAACCAAGGACTTCTTTAATTGCACCACCTGCACGCTCAAATAATTGACCAATACCCTTAATGCCATCTAGGACTAAGACACCCAACTTCTTCAATAGAACAAAGGCTTCTTCCATGACTTTGTTCGGGAAGTTGAGGAACTTAGCAAATCCTTGCAAGGCTTTGCCAACAGCGCTTACAGGTGTCCAAGTTCCAGCAGTTACGAAATCGAGAATCACTTGGAAAGCGATCGTTCCGGTTAACCAACCCGCCCCTTCACCAATCTCATCTTCTGCTCCTTCTTTGAGCATGAAGTCAAACACTTTTTGAGCAATTTGACTAGCTGCGCCTTGAATTGCGTTTTGAACTCCACCCCAAGCTGCGCCTAGCTTGTGCATCAAGTCAGCAAAGGTCAATCCCTCACCGCCACTAAAGAACTCTTGCACCGCAGGCATAAAGCCTGTCGTCACTTTAGTCACAGATGGTTGTATGTCTCCAGCCATTTGCTGCACTCGCTTACCCATCTCTGCTTTTTCGTTATTGGGTAGTTGTGCATTCTGTTCTGGGGTTGCGCCCTGGGCTGTTGCTCCTGCGATCGCCGGGGTAGGCGCTAAGGCATCGCTAGCTGCATTCTCAAACCAGCTAACTAAGCTTCCAAGTCCTTCAATGGCTAAATAAATCAGCTTAAATGGATCGGTTGCACCCTCCCAAATTCCCTTAAGCAGTCCTTTGACAAATCCCATCAAGAAACCTGGACTACCACCACTGATAATCTGAGCTAGCCGATTTGCGATCGCAATTTTCTTCTGGTCATCTTGGTTCCGTACTCCTTCGAGAAAGCCGATGACTGCTGTTTTTACTATCGGCCACAATGGCCCAAGCATAGTTAACGTGGGTGCAGCTTGAAGCGCACCAATGACAATATCTAGGAGGAAATTAATAATTGGGGCTTTGTAGCAGTCATCTAAGGCTTGCCAAGCCCAACCCGCTAAGATTACAGGAATCATGGGCGGATTGACAATAGCTAACCCCAATGAAGTTAGCACGCCAATATATGGTTTAATCTTCGTGACAATTTTGCTGGCGAATTCTTGAACAGACTTAGCGGCTGATTGGAATCCTTCTTGACACCAGGTGATGAATTCTTTTACACCATTTGATACTGTCTGTACTAAGCTTTGTGCCATGCTCAGTAACGGCACGCCGCTAATTGAGCCTAACAATTCTAAAACTGCTTCACTTAGTTGAACTGCCTGATTTACCAAACTGCTAACTGTAGATTGCATGGTTTGGCTAAATCCTTCTACAGTACTCAGTAGTTCCGGCAAAATTGTACCGCCCATTTCCTTATGAGCGTTTTTGACAATATCTTTATCGTCTTTATGCGCCCATAACCACTCCACTGCTTTAACTAACTGGGGAACATATTTGACGATGAGGTAGATTGAACCCACTGGTGAAAAAGCCAGTAATACACTACCCACAGTCTTCAAAGGGCCAAGCACTGGCGCGAGCGGGCCTTTAATTTCTGTCCACACCTGGGAAGCTTTAGTCTTCAGCCATCCCAGCACGCCACCTTCGCCATCACCACCAATGCCGAGTTGTTCTTTCACCCAATCCCAGGCAGCGCCTAGAGTATTGCGAACGGGAGCGCCCCATTCCCAGATTGTGGTTGCCAGCCCCTTAACAACATCAAATACACCGCCTGCAACACTCATCAAGGCATCAAAAGCTGGGGCGATTACTAAATCAGTAACTTTTTGGAAAACGCCTTTAACTTGAGAAAACACTGCCTGTATTTGCTTAACGGCAGGATTTTCCATAAAGGCGTGTCCCAAATCTTGCAACGCCTTTAAACTATTGGCAAAATTACTACAAGAAGCTGGATCGCCTTTGACAGCACCCTGAATCCCTTCAAAGACTCCTGTAAAGCTACCCTGTAATTGGGCAATTACACTAGCAATATCGATGTTTCCAGTGATGCTAGAAACCCAGCTTTTGATGCCGTCTTTGATTTTTTCACCCAGTAACCCCATCGGCCCTTGGCGAATCAAATCAGCTAAACCTGGGGCAACTCTCGCAACTAAGGCAGCAAAGGCTTCTTTGCCCATAGAAGCGACATCGCTAGCTTTATCTCCAACCCATTGAGCGCCTGCACTAGCTTTATCTCCAACCCATTGAGCGCCTGCACTAGCTTTATCTCCAACCCAGTTGACACCTGCACCGGCTGCATCCTTAATATCATCCCAACCTAGTTTTTGAATCGATTTGTTGTCTTTGTGGGGAGTGATATTTTGGGCAATGGCTTTAGGCTGTATGCTATTTTCTGCATCACAAGCACTACATTTCATCTGCACTTTGTTAGTCTGCGGTTGTGCTTGTATGGTCGAATGGGGCTGCGAGGTAATTGAGAGAGTCGGGCTAAGTTTTGTTTGCAGGGTTGTTTTATTAGATAAAAAATCATTTGCAGGTTGGCGTTGTAGCGTTTTCGCTTCTACCTGTTTAGTTTGAACTTCTACTTCTGCATTTGATTCATCTTCAGTTTGAGAAACTTTTTCTGGGCCGCACTGTACTGGCGTGACTCCTGTGCCTTGAGTCAGCCCGTGCTTGGTTGTAGTGTCATAAGTATTATTATCTGTATTAGCTTGCGTATAAGTATCGTTAAAAATCTTGTCGGCTTCTAAGGGCTTTTTACCAAGCAACTTTTTGTGTAAATCTTTAAAAGCTTTCTCATCAATACTAATATGCCCGTTTTCGTGGGTATCTAAAGCGCTGTAAAACCTTGCCCATTCTTTTTTAACTGGTTCGCACTGTTGGTCAAGTTCAGTCCAGACGGGCATTGCCTTAGTTTCTGTTACTAAAACATTTGCCTCGTAGACAATTTCTTCAGATTTCTCATCAGCTTGGTAATTTTTGACATCTTTTTCGGGGGCACAAGTAACACTACCAGCTTCGCCCTTTCCTTGTGATGTTAAGTTGGTAATTGCTTCGGTAATGTTTTTCCCAGAGGCAGTAATTTTGGCATCCTTTTTGTCAATTTTAGTCGTGCCTTTTTTGGGGGGCATTGCATCCGGTGCCCGTTGAATATGAGTTGGCGCTGGGGAAACATCGCTTTTTTTCTGCACTGCGCCTGTTTGCTGCACCACATGGGTTAATTCGTGGGCAGTCAACTCATTATTGCCTGGTGATTTTCCTGCACCGAAGTAAACATCGCTACCATGAGTAAACGCCTGCGCTCCTAATGACCGACTCATTTGCACAGCATTGGAGTCAGTATGTACTCGCACATTGTCAAAATTACTACCAAAGCGGGGTTCCATAAAGTCTTGGACTTCAGCCGATAACGGACTTCCCCCACCTTTACTACTATTCAATTGACTTTCAATATTAGCCTCAGCCTGGACGCTACCATCATTAGCGGGCTTAGTTTGTATTTCTTCTTGCTCGCAAGTTGAACACTTTCGCTGCATTATATCTTGTGAATCCATCCCACCGAAATTTATATTTGGCTCAGGTCTAGCCATCCAGATTTGGTTAGTAGCCCAGTCGCTGGAATGCTCAGACTGGTATGCTTGCGGCTGTAGACGACGCAAAGATATGCGACTCATGTCGTGAACAAGAGGTTTTTCTTTGATGGCTTCTGATTCTAATGATTGCTCATCAGCAGACTGGGCTTCTTGAACGTCTGCTACCTCTGTGACTGTTGTGAGTGGAGGATTATTTGTTGGTGCAAAACCGCGTGTTGGATTCGCCAATGTGGGAGTAGTTGGTGAGACAAGGGATGGATTGGTAAAATTTGATGTACCTGCGTTGTGCCGCCGAAAAGTGCGATCGCTCATCTCTCACTTCCTACTAGTCTGTCAAATTGATTTTGACGGTTAGAGAGACGCGATAAATCGCCGTCTCTACAGGGAATTTATCCATCAATTATTTATTGATAGACTACTACATTAATTTAGCAAACCCCTTATCTCTGGTATCTACGCATCTTTTATCAACATTTTATAGTTATATCTACATAGAATCGATCTAGACTTTAGTCTAATTGTAAATTACTCCTACCTTCAAGGTGTTGGCGCTGCGATCGCCATCCAAGCAAGGAGGGCTTAAATATGTTCTTGTTGGGTGCGTAAGCTGTTAATTGTAGCGGTTAAAACTAGGACAATTGCTAAAATCAACGCCGTATTTCTGAGTATAGGGTTATTCCAGTGCTTGAGTGCGATCGCTACCAATGCCCAAAGGATTACTCCTGTATAAGCCATGTCTCGACGCTGAATAAGAATAATTGCTGCAATTGCTGTTGCGATCGATAACATAACCAGAGTCCATATTACAGGAGAAATCCCCCAACCGTTCCACCCTTGAAAATATAAAGTACACGCTATGTTAACAATAGTTGCCACGCTAATCCAGCCTAGATAAATGCCGATCGGAAAGTGAATACACCATTTCATCACCCGGGTTACACGCTTTTTGCCAATTTCTAACTGCACATAAATACCAATCAGTGGCAATAAAATCAAGAGCATTGCAATTACAGAAAGAGCAAAAAGCCTAGACAAGAACAGATACACCCAGACACTTTGAGCAACACAGGCGATCGCTAACAGATAACCTGTCTTACGTAAATCAGGCTCATGTCGTTGGTTAGGTAAAGCTTGATATACCCCAAAAGCAAACAACCCAAGGTAAATGAGTCCCCAGATGGCAAAGGCGTAATTGGCAGGGATAATCAGAACATTTTTAAACAAAGTATTGGAAATTTCCCCTATGCTGAGTCCATTGAGCGGGAAAATGTTTGATACTACGTTGATAATGAAAGCTCCAAAGATTGCAACCAAAGTAGCAAGCTGTCGCCAAAAATCCCGGTAATTGCTTTTTGTAGACTGCTGCATAGGATGTTAACTCATTTCTTCTGTGCTTTTAGCTTACATCTGAAGAAGAGGGATGCATAAGTCAATACGGTTCAGTTCAAGCTAAAACTCTTTGCAAAAGTCAATTTTTTTAACAAACCGCAAAGGACGCAAAGGACGCAAAGGACGCAAAGAGAAGAGAAAAATGTTTACCCAAGGGTATTTGGCATATAAGTTGGATGCACTAGGCTAATCAAAAACTTACGCCAAAAATAGCCCAAACCTTATATAGGACTAGTAGTCTGTCAATAAATAATTGATGGATAAATTTCCTGTAGAGACGGCGATTTATCGCGTCTTTCTAACCGTCAAAACAAATTTGACAGACCACTAGTATTTGATTTTTGAAATTTTACGTAGGGTGCGTTAGCGTAGTGTAACGCACCATCAGCTTGGGATGGTGCGTTACGACGTTCCGTCTAACACACCCTACAAATACTGTACAAATTAATCATGGTGTGAATTTACGAGAATAAGTTATTTCAGGCTCAACAGACTTGTGTTCTGAACCAACAGGCTTGTATTCTGAACCAACAGACTTGTATTCTGAACCAACAGGCTTGTATTCTGAACCAACGAACTTGTATTCTGAACCAACGGACTTGTATTCTGAACCAACAGACTTGTATTCTGAACCAACAGACTTGTATTCTGAACCAACGGACTTGTATTCTGAACCAACGGACTTGTATTCTGAACCAACGGACTTGTATTCTGAACCAATCGTTATGCACATAATAGCCAAATTGGACAGTGCGTAGGTCCTACTTTATTTCTCGGTAGGGGTAATTCATGAATTGCCCCTACTACCTGTGGTTTGGCGTAAGTCCTAGAACAAATTAAGCCACAATGCTAGGCGAGAAAACAAAGTCATTTACAGTCAGGCTAGTTGAGGTAATTCCTTGCAATAAAACCAACTCTGTATTTCCGGTTTTAACTAGAGTGTCACTACCCTGTTGCAATAGTGCGATCGCACTAAACTGAGTTACGCCAATACCGCCCAGCCCAATTTTATCAATCCCGATTGTAAAGTCAGTAATGATGTTCTTGCTAGCTGGCAAACTGGCGTTAGCAATCCAGAATTGATCTGCACCAGTACCACCACTCAGACGATTACTGCCCTGTTGACCAGCAAATAGCACATCATCACCATCGCCACCAAATAGCGAATCATTGACATTAGAGAAGAGTTTATCATCACCGGAACCACCATACAGACGGTTATTGCTGCCGTTACTGGTGAGAGTGTCGTTACCTGAACCACCGAATAATGATTGGCGAGAACCTTCAATTATTGTGAGAGTATCATTACCTTCCGCCCCAAACAAATTATTAACACCATTGGCTTCCACTACAGTAATAACATCATCACCATTGCCACCATCAGCACTGGTATTTTCCGCCGCGCCATTTTGACCAATAAATATTTGATCGTTACCGTCATTCCCTGCTACTGAAGATTCACTCCCTGCAAGCACTATGTCATCACCATTTCCAGCCAGAATTGTGTTATCTTTAGTGCCTTCTACAAAGTCTGCTCCGTCACCTGCACTAAAGAATTGTCCTGGCTCAAGATTGACAGTATCGCTGTTGCTAGAACCAAAGCCATTAGGGAAAGTAGGCTGTGCAGTTGTCAGATTATTGGGTAGTTCGAGAATGCCGAGTTTCTCAGCAGGTGTATTACCTGTAATGTTGAAGTCGTTGTCGTTAATCAAGGCTAGGGTATTAGGTGCTACCAGTGCCAAACCTTCTAATTTTTCTACCCCGGTGTAACCCAACTGAGCAGCATTTGCAATCAAACTCTTGGTGACAGGAGTAATATTGGCAGCAGCTAACTCAGCAGAGGTCAATTGTTCAATGGTTTTACCATCTGGCAAGGTAAAGTTAGCAGGGTTGTTGATGTTGGTCGCCCCAGCTAAATCAATTTGGTAAATTAGTTTATTGCTAGCAGATGTACCATTGTCATCTCGCTCAACTACTGCAAATTTGCCGTTACCCAAGGAAACTGCATCGCCAATTTTATCGGTTCCTGGTAAACCTTGCAGAAGATATAAATACTCTCCAGTTACCTGCTTGGTGACAATATCAAACTCCAGAATTCGCAGGTTTAGAGAAGCTTTGGAAGTTGCATCATTGGCAACATCGGGATTATCGATCGCACTCTGAATAAAGGCATATAATTTATTACCTTGAAGTGCTACAGCTTCAAATCCCCGGTTATTACGGCGTTGGGCATAAACTGCTGGCAATACCTCTGTACCAAAAGTTCCGCCGGGTTCGTCTGGGTTGGGTGCGGTGGCAGTTCCTTGAGGGATAAAGCGATCGCTCAGTTTACCATTAACATCAAAGTGGTAAATTGCCGGACGGTATTCATCTACCATCCAGTAGTCTCCATTTTCCGCTATTACAATCCCTTCTAAGTCAGCACCCAAAGGATCGTTAGCTAAAACATTATTATCTAAGTCAACGGCAATTTCATCAGTATAAGCAGTACCATTTGCCCCAGCTTGCAAATTAGGCAATCCCGTTAATGGAGTTGTACCATCTTGGCGGAATAGTCCAGTTCTCTTGGTAATGCTAATTTCGCCTGTGGTGCGGTTGAGTTCAAAGCTAACTATTTCTGGCTGAAAGCCGGGTAATAAAAATGGTCTTTTGACACCATCAGGTTCTCCATTGGGGCCGCGGTCTGTGTTAGTGACAAATTTTAAGTTGCCATTTGCTGCAAACCCTTGGAAATACAATCCAGAGAAACCACCTAAGAAAATATCTTGACCTTTAGAAGTTGTTCCTAGCTTGGGTAGGTCTTCAAATTCATAAATTGTCAGCTTGGGTTGAGCAACAGGATTGCGGGGATCGTAACTTGTGGTGTCAATATTTAGAGAATTGGGCAAGGCATTGGCAATATTTTCCCAAGGCACTAACTTAAAGTTAGAACTGACGTTTTCACCATCAATTGTCTTAGCAGGTTCATTGGAGCCATCTTGAGTGACAAATAAACCAAATGGGAAGTTAGGCCCCAGTGGTACGTTAATCACATCTGCACCATCTGACTCTTGCACGCTATCAATTGACCCATTATTACCAACGGCAAAGTTGCCCACATATTCGTTGTTACCTTCACGGGTGTAGGCAACAAAGGTACTATCGCCTTGGCTGGATGCTAACAGATAACCTGTGCCGTTTTTACCGTAGTATATGGTTAACCCTTCGGCATCATCGGTGAGGTGAGAACCGCCTTCAAAACGAACGCGATCGATTAGCTTACCTGTTGTGCCCCCGTCTGGTTCTGCGTCGAATTTCCAGATACCTACATCTTCTTGGGCTATGTAGAGAAAGCCGGTTTCTTGGTCAACTACCATACCCTCTGTTTGGGGAGAACGGTCTGCTGCTGTGGGCGAAGGGATGGTAAACTCCCGCACCAGTTGCGCTCCAATTTGGCCATTACCTTTGTCAATTAGTTTGAATTGAGCTATGTCTCCAGTTTGGCGGCGACTAGTGAAGACATAGTAATCATTAGTTACAGGGCTACGGTATAAGGTAACTCCGTAAGAACTGCGAGTTGATGCGGAATAGGGAGGTTCAAAAGGTGAGGTTTGGAAGATTGTGCCAATATTGCTATCAGTGATATCTTCCAGGTAGTTACCGTCTGCGCCAGGGTTGGGGTTAATTTTGAAGATTGCTAGTTTATCATTTTGGCGATCGCTAGCTACGGCAATATCAATAGATTGATTGCCTAATTTGAAACCGTATTGCAAATCAATATTGTTGTAGCGAATCCCACCAGGATTAACCGTCTGCAACAAATTACCAGACAAATCATAAACCCGCAATCCGGCATTTTTCACTGAAGTTAGGACTAAACTATCAGCAGCATTTGTGGCATTAACATAGATGGCAGGGTCATCAGCATCGGCATTTTGATCTACAGCAGGTAGTGCTGGTTCTTCATCGTCAAATAAACTAGGACGAGTTTCTACCGTAGGTGCAGCAGTGGGAACCAAGTCTGCACCCAAGGTGAGGATTTGGGTATATTGACTGCCACTAAAGTTGTTGTCACTCACCAGCACAATAGACTGACGACCATCTGCTAGTTTAGGGCCGAAGGCAAGACCTTCTATATTATCTACCCCTGTAATCGGGTGATTTGCATCAGTAGGCAGATTCAAATCAGTGAAATTCAACAGTAAGCGCTTTTGGGCGGGTTTGATAGCAGCTAGTTGTTCAGCACTCAAATTATTGAGAGAATTGTAGAAACTAATGTCTGTTGCACCTTGCAAAGAAACTTCGTAGATTTTGATGGTATTGCCTACACCTTGGGCAAATGAGCGTTCTAGGGCGAGGAAAGTACCACGATTATCTATTGCCAATAAATCCGCCAAACCATTGTCAGCAGAGCCTGTGCTTGGGTTGGGTGCTTCGGGAATTGCATCGGTGATGTAGAGGTATTCTTTTTCTGGTTGTCCAGTAACTAGATTGAATTGCAGAATTCGGGAAGGACTACCACTGGTCAGCGAAGCCTTTAATCCATCTTGGGATAGGGCGTTTTCAGTGGCGGTGAATAAGGTTTTTTGGTCGGGCGTAATGGTGAGGCTTTCAAATGCCAAGTTATTGTATACACCTGATGTCTGCGTATCTCCGGCATCTACAATACCATCGCCGTTGGTATCTTCAACTACTGGTAGGAATTTGCTGGGGATAAGGAGCGATCGCACTTCTTGCCCTGTAGCTAAGGAAAACTCTTTAATGAAAGGATTGCTAACCCGACCAGCAGTAGGATTAACTTCGCCTTCAGAAGAGATAAAGACTGTCCCATTGTTGGTTAGAGCAATGCCTTCCGGGTCAAGACTGTTTAGTGCAAAAAAGTTGCCGTTGGTATCTTTTAGGGTGGTGACATTGGTAAAAGTCACCCCGGAATCGGTAGCAGTGAAAGTATAAAAACGGGCTGGGGCAACTTGAGAGCGATCGTCTGAGATAGCATAGTAGCGATTGTTCTCTGCATCATAAGTAACGCCAGACAATCCACCTAATGGAGTTTCTAGTCCATTTACAGTTCCCGCAGCACCAGCAGGAATAAAGCCAGTAGCAAAGGTAGTCTGTCTTTCAAAGCCTACATTCGGAATGGTATTACCTGGTTGAGTCGGCCTAGCTTGCACATCTGCGAACACCAAGCGATGGTCAGAACTGGGGAAGGGAAAAGTACCGACTGGGGAGAATGTCGAGTCAGTATTCAGTGGCCAAAATACTCCTGAGTTGGCAATTTGAAGGTCAGCAGAAGGTAGCACGTAATCTGTTCGCAGATTTCCCGGAGTCGTATCGGCAAAGTCTGCGGTGTCAAAGCTAGGATTCCCTTTTTGGTTAGTGTTTGCACCACCTTGTAAGTCTGCTTGTTGGGGGCCGCCAAGGCTGGTGGGGATGACATTAGTATTGATATTAGGATTTTGCACTAATTGCCGGATAGCGTTGTCATAACTATCACCATCTAATGGATCGGCATTTTGATCGCCCATAATCACAAAATCTGAACCAGCAACAATACCGCCCGTTTTCCCTGCATCATCATAGATGTAATCATTTTTGCCAGGGGTTATGTAATCTGCCCAAAAGCGGATTTCGTCATGGTTGCGTTTGCCGTTGCGGTCTTCTTCTCCGTCAAAGGTTGGTGGTGTCGGGTGGCTGGCGAGGATGTGAATTGTCTCACCGTTTACTTGGATGGGTACATCCCAGTGACTTTTAGAAGAAAGGCGTAAAACTGCCAATTCATCCTCAGAATACCAATCATTTGGCTGTGGTGTTGTTAGATTATCGGGAAGCAAAGCATTGGGCATATCCTTCCAGAGGAAGTTTTGGAAGGTGCGGACGTTTGCGGTATCAATGGGATATTTGGACAGCAACAACATCCCATATTGACCAGAAAAATTACCGAATCCAAAGGCATCATCACCATATCCGGCTGCACCTGGGGTTGTAACTGCTGTGCCGTCGTTGTTGAAGTCAAACCCGGAGGCAATACCCGTGTTGGAAGGGGCGATGTAAAAGTAAGGGTAGTCAACGGCAGTTGAACCATTCTGGCTGACTGCAAGGTAATTTTGCTTGAATAGTTGAACTGCTTCCGGGGAGTAATCAAACTCATTTAAAAGCAATACATCTGGGTTATTACGCTGGATAATTTCTGCAACTGCTTTTGCTTGAGAATTATCAGGGGTGGAGAGATCGGTTACTAACTCTCCTTCTGCGTTGCGATTTAAGGAAGCATTGAACTGAGAAAAGCGAATTGTGTTTGTAGTAACCATCAGTTTATGAAGTAGATTTGAGAGGTTTTGAAGATTGGATTTATGGAGGAGTTATACCAATTCTCTAGAAAAATACACTTAATCTTTATTAGACGAACCGCAAAGGACGCAAAGAGCGCAAAGGAAGAAATAAGTTAAGCATTATTCAGTGCAAGTTTACAGAGAATTGGTATTAGGAACCGCAGAGGTGCAGGGAAGCCAGTGCGTTGGGCGGGTTTCCCGACTTGAAGCAACTGGCGCGACACAGCGAGCGAAATGAGAGTTTGAGAGAGATTTATTTTTTGCCAAGGTCTTGATTTCAAACTCTTTCTCTGTGCCTGTGGGTGAGAAAAACTATGTATTAAATAAAGACGAAACGAGTATCTGTTGCTAAATTGGTGTTGCGATTTAACCCGGTTTCTACAACAGCAATCAATTCCGTTCCATTGTTGGTGAAAATGCCCACAGCCGATCTCACTGACCCTAGTGAATAATTGTTGGCAACTCCCTTAAGCTGAATGCGATCGCTGGCTTGGAAGCTGACAATATCGGCATAATCACTGTTGCGGGAACTGGCATAAAAAACGGAAGTGGCATCACCCAAAACGTAAGTATCTGCACCTCCATCGCCGTTGAGAAGGTCGATTTCGTTTGTGCCACCCCCCCAACCAGTTAAGCGATCGCTATCATTGCCACCAGATATGATGTCACTGCCAAGTCCGCCAAAGATTGTGTCATTGCCATCCCCCCCAAGGAGGATATCGATACCGCCTTTACCATCAAGGTAATCATTGCCTGTTCCACCGTCGATTAACTCACTGGCATTAGTGCCGATGACGCGATCGCTCCCAGCTAGGGCATTGACTATGTATTTGTTCAAACCAGTAAGTTGGTCGATAAAGATGATATCGTTGCCAGATGTCGCCTTATTATTGGCAACAGTCAGGTCAAAGTTATCGCTAACATTGCCACCTTTACCATCAGCCGCCGTGACTGTGACTGCAAAAATGCCGACTTGGGAAATATTGCCGGATATCACACCTGTGTTTGCAACGATACTAGAGCCAGTGGGTAAACCCGCAGCACTGTAGCTGAGGGTATCAGCCCGATCGATGTCAGCAAATTTGTTACTCACATCGAAAGAGAAGGACTTGTTAGTAGAGATAATTTTGTCGTCCAGGGGTTGCACTAGCGTCGGAGCATCGTTGACACCAGTGACGGTGACATTAACGATCGCGGTAGATTGTAAACCTTGACTGTCTGCGATCGCATAACTAAAACTATCACTGGCTGTCTGCCCAAGGGATAGAGAGTTAAAACTTGAGGCTGTGTAAGTCAAGTTTTGCGTAGTTGGGTTAAAGGAAACTGTACCTTTTGTGCCAGTAGTGCTGACAGAAATAATGTTTTTCGTGTCTCCAGCATCGGGGTCAGTATCGTTACTGAGCAAGGTGGTATAGAGATTAGATGTCGTTACGTCTTCAGCAACGTTAACTAGATCGGCTACGGCTGTAGGTGCTTGGTTCGCAGGTAGATTAAACCGAGCTAGGCTAGGATCGTGGTCGCTATCCTGATCGGCAAACTCGGAGTTAATGTGAACGACATCATACCCATCCAGTTTGTTGAGCAAGCTATTACTCACCAAAATATGGTCAAGGGTTTGAGCGTTGCCTTCAAAGTTGTAGGTATAACGCTCATTTTGAGGCAAAGTTTCAATTAAGGAAGTCAGTCCAGCGCTTTCTACGGTGCTAACAGGGTTGGAAAACTCAAAGTCATTTAAATCACCCGCTACTACTATATTGGCATTGGGGTCGATCGCTAAAATATTCTGGACAAAGTTTTTCACCAACGTCGCTTGTTGCTGGCGCTGCACTTCACTGCTCAAAGTTGGGGGTTGATTTGGCCCGTATAGAGGTTGGTCGCCACCTTTAGAATTAAAGTGGTTGCCAATTACATAAACAGTTTTCCCGTTAAAAGTAAATTGCCCAACTAATGGTTTGCGACTGCTAGTAAAGGCTGAGTTTGTGGGGTCAATCAAACCAGGGCTAGCAGAAACCGTGGGAACACCTCCAACGTTGCTGACTGTGGTGCTGGAGGTAGAAGTACCACCGGGGGTATCTACAAAGCTGACACGATTGGGATTAAATAAGAAGCCGACGCGGATATTTCCACCAGGTTCGCCGCCGTTGGTATCATCTACCGGGTTAATTTGGCGATATTGATATGTGGGGCCGCCAGCAGCAGTAATTGCATCAATTAATGTTTGGAAGGTAACGCTGGCATCAACTACGCTATCATTCGTCGGCCCGTTATTGTCTTGAATTTCTTCTAGAGAGATGATATCTGGCGATCGCAAATTATTGACAATGCGGCTGGCAAGGTTGTTAAATTTGGTGGCACCATCACCGATATCAAGATTTTCGACGTTGAAGGTAGCAACTGTCAGTTGGTTAGTGGTGGGAGTTAAATTAGTGACTTCCTTTGTTAGCGTGTTTGAAGTCACTGTAACCGAGGTGGGTAGAACTTCGTAGTTGCTAAAACTATAATCAACCACACCCTTAATCGTGGCGAAAGTTGCACCGACGTTAACCTGCGGTGAGTTACCAGAGGTGAACAGGGTATCATCGATTTGAATCCGCTCTGG
Source organism: Nostoc sp. 'Peltigera membranacea cyanobiont' 213 (assembly GCF_002245975.1). NCBI lineage: Bacteria > Bacillati > Cyanobacteriota > Cyanophyceae > Nostocales > Nostocaceae > Nostoc > Nostoc sp. 'Peltigera membranacea cyanobiont' 213. The sequence continues at coordinate 32,731 of NZ_NOLI01000081.1, forward strand.
ATTAAAATCGTTAGGGCTAACGGCGATACCACCGCGGGCTGTGCGTCCGGTAGCATTAGCGCCATTGTCCGCCAGCAACCAAATCTCCCCAAAAGAATTAGTCGGGCTAACTGCGACAGGATTATTTACCTGTACTAGCATTCCTTCCAAGCTTTCGTAGAAATCAATGCCATCTTGGGCAGGATCGAAGGTGGTCGTTCCAGTTTCGATATTACCGTTAGTGTCGTTATCAATTACCGAGGTTGGAATAGTTCTGCCACCATTACCCAAAATCGTGGCAGTTGGTAAAGCATTGCCACTGGAGAGTTTGGCAATTGTGGGGCTAATAATTTCTGTGGTGGTCAAGTTGTTAGCACCAGTCGCGCCACCAGGACGGAATTCGCTCACCGTACCGCCAACAAGTACTGAGTCGCCTATTTGGACAGTTGGGGCTGATGAGGTGAAAACAAAAATTCCTTCGGAGGTGCGATCGTCGCTGTCCGGGTTAGGATCTTGCAAATAGAAGCCATTAGATTTGATGACTGTAACAATTCCTGGTACATCACCTACTTTTTGCCCGTTTAACCCAGAGATGTGAGATGCGCCCTGGATGTCGTGAATCCGAGGAGTGAGGACTACAGCGCCCAGTGTAATACTATCGGTGCGGAATTTTTTGAAATTGTTCTCTGATAAATCTTTAGCTGCTGTACCGTCGTTGTAAAGAATGCTGTTGCCATCATCGCTGACGAATTGAATTTGAGAGGTATTTGTCAAATTATCAGGGATGGTAATAATTCCTTCCGGGTTGAAGCTAGCAGGGAATGTAGCCGCCCGTAATTGCGGTTGGCTATTGGGATTGCCATCCCAAGTGTAGAGGCGGAAATCGTTGGGGGCTGTTCCTGCGTCTCCTGCTGGCCCGGCAATAATTACGTACTGGTTATTAGCATTTTTGCGAATTTCCCGAATACCGCGCCCGCCTAAATCTAATTCGATGGGAGCGCCAAATTGTGCCGAGCCTTGTGTACCACCACCACTAGCTGATATCAGGCTGGCAAAGTTGGTAACGGGGACGATGAGGGCGTTAGCTCTTCCAGAGGGGGGAACTTGGGGAGCGCGGAAGGCAATATAAGCTGTGGTGTTATCGGGGGCAATTTCCAAGCCTTCGATATTGTATCCATCTGATTGCTTTGACCCGACATTAGTTGCAGCACTAGCTGCCAAGCCGTAGTAATTGGCTCCTTTGCCGTGACCGTTGGTGACATCCCAGTTGATGATGTCTTCTTTTAAAAAGTTGTAGCGACCCACATAGCTGAGTGTGGTGGATGCTCCTGCACCAGTAATATCCGTGGCAAAAATGCGATCGCGGTTAGGACGATTTTTCCCATCATCGCTATTGCTTTGTGACCCCAACCAGAAAATGCGATTACCTACCTTGGTTGAAGCTTCGAGATCCACTTCTCTTAACGCGCCAGAACCGTCAGTCTGAGTTAGTCCTAGTGAGTTTGTAAAGTCAAAACCAGTTACAGGCAGTCCCGACTTGCTGGAATCGTAAAGGCGCAAAACTTGATTTTCATCATCCGCCTCTAAAAAAAATGTCCCACCCACAGGAATGGCTGTAGAAGCATCGCTTGTACCCGTTAAAAATTGAGTTGTAGCAGTACCATTATTCGCCGATGCTGCATAAGCGATCGCATAATTAGCAGTACTACCACCATCACTAACTGTTACTGTAATATTGGCAGTACCAACGCCTACAGGATTAATTTTCAGATTACGGTTGCTGCCAGTGCCAGTTAGTGTAAGATTGCCGTCAGGAATCACAGCCCCATTACTGCTAGTGACTGTTACAGTCAAATTTTCTACAGGAGTATCAGAATCGGCGATGGTAAAGTTTACGCCCAGTGTCTTTGCCGGATCGCTAGCATTGCCAATGGTGCCGCTAATTGCCCCTGTTCCTGTAGTCGCTAAAGCACCGTTAGCATCTAAAAGGTCTGTGGTGCTAGCTGTATCTAGTTGAATAGTTGGTGCTTGTCCCACCACTACATTGTTAACTGTAGTTGCGATCGCAGCAGCACTATTATTAGTTTCGTCGCTCTCAGCAATGGTGTTGTTCGGATCTACAATTGCCGTACCACTGGCGAGAGTGCCAGCAGAGTTAGGGGTGACGCTAACAGTCAAGCTAGCAGTACTACCAGCATTTATGCTGCCACCAGAAAAGGTGACGACACCACCAGATTGGCTAGCAATAAAGCCGTTGGCAACAGTTGTACCGTTAAAGATTATCCCACTGGGCAAAGTATATTCTACTGAAATGCCATTGGCATTGGCAGTACCACTGTTACTGACAGTAAGAGTGTAGGTCAGGGGGTTGCCAACAATTACCGGATCGGGGGAATCTGCTTGGCTGATGGTGAGGTCTGGTTGAGAACCTGCACCGCCAGAAACAGTAATGCTGCCAGTTGGTAAAGTAGTTGCACCAGCAAACGTCCAGTTAGCGGCATTGTTAATTGCTGCTAACCACTCAGCTTTTGTACCGCTGCTAAGTGTATTGAGATTGAATGCGGCGGAAGTTGCCGAGTTGTTAAACAGAACTGCTGTATTACCAGCCTGAGATAAACCTGGGGCTACATTACCTGTATTTGATGAGGTGGCATCTTCAAATGCACCAGTGTAGTCAATTTGAGAAATGGCTGTAAAACCCGATAATAGCGGGCTTGTACCTGTAGATTGCAAAGCAATGATTTGGTCGCCGTTAGTTAAGCCTGTACCTTGGGAAAGAGATAGATCCGCATAATTACCTGATGCGGGCGGCGCAACTGACCCCGATTTAGCCCAAGTGAAATTAGGTGAAGATGTGTCAATGCTGCGGATAACAGTACCCGCAGGAATATCAACATTAGCAGTAAATTTAATTACGTTCTCATTGCCATCAGCATCAGTGTTAGATACGCCTCGAAAACCTGAACCAGTCCAGCCATTATCAGTGAAGTAAATAACTGTACCTGAGCCAATAGCAGCCAGGTTAACGAAAGAGAAGGAGTCAGGGCTACCATTATTAATGTAACCAACGATCGCTATATCGCCAGGAGTAAAAATTGTTGATGTCATAAATAGTGCGTGTTTAGTGAGAAATTTTTGTGCGGTCAATCTAACTTGGAGGGCCTCATTGTGGAGACATCTGTATTGGTGCGATTCCTAAATAATTAAAGTTAGATAGATGTAGATTTCATTAGTCAAAATCTGGCAGCGCCAATACTTGAGAATGTAAATGCCATTGTTATTTGTGACTAAAAAATGCTTGGTGCCAAGATGAACTTTGCAGTCAGGGGATAGGCTGCGCTGATGGCTTGAGCGATCGCAATATCGCTATCAGAAAATTGAGTATGTAGTGTAAAATAGCTACATTAATTACTAGTATTAATTCTTATTTAGCAAACTCAATTTATCTCAGTAATATTAAGAAACAGCTAGGAAAAGGTTAAAAAAACAAATATTTGGCATGGAGTTGCACTCAGCTAAATAAGCTGTTGTTTTGGGTACATCTAATTTGTAGGGGCGCACAGCTTGGGCACAGAGATGAAAAGTGCTGAGTGTGGCTACAGCGATCGCAATAACGATCCCAAGGGAGGAGTTGGCAAAATACTTGTATCATAAATTGCAGCTTCTGAATTTTGACACCCTACTTTTTACCTGTAAAGTATCTTTTGTAGCTACAGATGTACGTGTATATAGCTGCTTGAGCATTTATAATGCTAGCCTTTAATTATTATTAAAAAAATTAGTTAAAATCAATTATCCAGTAATAATACGTATGCGCTTTTAAGTCTTCTCACTATATGAATAGTAGAATTAGCCCATACAGGAGAAGACTGTGACGCTCTTAAATCAAGCTCAAGTAGAGCAGCTAAAGGAAATAACCACACAATTGCGACAAGTAAGACAAGAAAAATCCATCCGCATAGAAGAAATAGCCGCTCAAACACTGATTCGAGCAGGTGTTTTGCAAGCTTTAGAAGAAGAACGATTTGAAGAATTGCCTGAGCCTATTTTTCTTCAAGGATTCATCCGTCGCTATGGAGATGCTTTAGGGCTGGATGGAAATGCTTTATCACATACTCTTATAAGCAATGTAGTCCGTGAAGACCCCAAGAGCGATCGTAAGAGTTCAGACAACAAATCAAATTCATATATACCTCTTGTTGCCACCTATATTTTCTTATTATTAGCTGCATCTACGGGTCTTTTATATATACTTAATCCACCACAAATTACATCTGAATCCCTGACTCCAGAAGTCAATACTCAACAGTCAATGGTTACTAATCAGTGAAAAGTAATCAGGGAGCGGGGAGCGGGGGGCAGGGAG
>NZ_NOLI01000082.1:0-37027 GCF_002245975.1 Nostoc sp. 'Peltigera membranacea cyanobiont' 213
GAAAAAGTTCGGATCAAAGATAGCTATCGTGAGCGGATATTTACCGAATCACAGCAATTAGGTAAAAGTTACCTGGAGACGCTTTATTTTATTATTGATTGCTATTTTGCTTTCAGAAAGGGTGCATTTCCCACACAACAAGTAGCTTTCACGCCAATTAATACTGAGTCGAACAAACTTCCTTCAATGACTTCAACTCCATTTGCACAAGAGAAAGAAGAAGATTCTGAACCGGAAACCTTCAGCTTTGACTTTGATTTGTAACCGTCAAATGAAATTGGCAACGGTAAAGATGGGGAATTAGCCTTCTACGATTGTTGGTAGAAATTTAGATACGTGAACTACTCGTTTTAAATTATTAATACTGCTTAATTCTTAACCGAAAAGTATTGATTTATTCTCCAGAAGACTCAATACTTTTCCTTCTAAGGCTGTCGCTGTCAAATAAGCACGGTTTAACTTACCCAAAGTAATTAAAATCACCAATAATTACATATTAAAATAGTCGCCAAAACCAAAGTTTATTGGCAGACCAACTAAGCTGACAAACCATCCCTTTTGGAAAATGAGGATATCGCTTAAATTCACCACCCAACTGTTTTGCTAAATTTTGAGCTAGCTTGCTTCCAAAGCCTAAATATGACGATAAATCAGCCATTGCTTCAATCTTTAAACCATTATCTGCTACTCGAATCACATTTTTACCATGCTCTTGAGTACAAATTACTTCAAGACGAGTAGTGCCAGCAGCATACTTTTTGACATTACGCAATGCTTCTTCTAAAAAGCTGCAAAGACTCCGCTTTTGTTCAATAGTTAAATTGCGTTCATCCATTGCCTCAAACTTAAGTACCTTTTGTTTTATATTGTTAAAATAAGTATAATTTTGTTCGACAACCTCGTTATAAACTTCAAAGAGAATGTCATCAAGTGGTTGAGATAAATCTAGTCTTTGCTCTTGTTGAAAATAAAAACTATCTAATTCACTGACTGCCTCTCTTTTTACTAAATCATAAACATCGCGTAATTGCTGATTTAGTTGCTGAAGCTTTGATATGAATTTTTGGGGTGATAAACTTTCATTACTTTGAACTTCTCTTAAGATTATATTCAAAGTTTGCAAGGGATGACTATGAATTGCATCGAATATCTGGTCAATAATTAACTGTCGGTCTCGAATGCGGTAACGTAATGCTTCATCATATCGATAAAAAGCTGCTAAACCTACACCATTGAATACTAATGTAAAAAAAGCTGGTACAATTGGAATCCACCAACCAATAATTATTAGTCCATAACAGATGAGAATTAAAGAGATAATCGCAAGAATAATATAAAAAAGCATCTCGAAGGGATTGCTAATCAATCGCCCTAAACTTAAACCTAAAATTCCCCAACCAATAATCCATAAATACTCCCATACATCTGCCCAAACATTTATCATTGATCGATTATCTAGTACAGCACTAACTAATTGACTAACTACATGTGCTTGGATTTCAACACCATAGTTTAGAGCAGCATTTTCACTATTCATTCCAGATGAATTTACATAATCTTTAGCGCTGGGGCTAGTCATGCCAATCAAGACTATTTTGTCACGAATCCAATCAGGATTAATCTTTCCATTTTGAATCTCTGTAAGAGAAACTATATGAAAAGGTTTACGCCGATTGCGAAAATTAATTAATATTTGACTACCACCTGCATCTGCTTGTATATATCCGCCTGAGTTAGGCTGAAATCGGAGAAGTGTAGTTGAATTAAATCTCATACCATAAGGGTCATCATCTACATTTTTTAGAGGAATACCTTGAGTTTTTAAATAGGTTTCTGCCAATTTTAATGTAAAAGAAAACTTCCATTCTCTTTGAAGATTTGAGGTAGCTAATAAACTTCGGCGTTGCTTACCATCTGTGTCAGCTACAGCATCAGTAAAGCCTATCTGTTCTTGTGGTAAATTTGGTGGTGGATTGAAAGTTGAACCACTGCGGTCAGGCAGAATTTTATCAACTGCAATTAAATTTTTAATTTCTGTAAATGTTTTAACAATTTCTTGATGTCCTGGTTTTTGTGGTAAGTCTCTAATAATATCCAGTCCAATTACAGTAGGTTGATAAGTTTTTAATTGATTTAATAAGGCGGCGATATCTTTATCAGGAATTGGATAGGCTTTAATCCTATTAATATCTTTTTCATTAATACCTACAATTAAAATTCTTTCATCAATTGATTCTTCTGGACGCAGCCGCATAAATGTATCAAATGCAATCCACTCCAAAAATTGTAATGAACCCACTAGGCGCAGGAAAGTTACAAATGCAATTGTGGTAAACCCTGCACACCAAATACTATTAGCTGAATTAATTTTTGTCCAAATTCGCCGCATCATACATTGTGTTTATTGTAAAATTTAGATTGTTATTTATGATTACAACTAAATATTGACTATGGACTATTGACTAATCAATTAAACCTTCTTCTCTTGCTCGAATTTCAGATTGAATTCGGAGATTTTTTCCCTCATCTGGGTAAACTCCCAAGACATCATAAATTTTAGTCCAATAATGCCGTACTGTTCGTTCACCAATATTCATCTTCTTGGCAATAGGTAAATCTTGTAAACCTTCTTTACAAGCAAGCTGTAAAACTTCTAGCCATTCTGGTTTCAGTTCCAAACCAGAACGTATCTCTCTAGGAGTGTTCTGCACACCCTTTAGAGACCAATCAACTTTGGTTAACATTTCACTCATTGGCAAACTTTTGTCTGCAACTGTAAAACCGCCTTCGTGATTGCTAATTGCTGCTTTTAGCCTGACTAAAGCACGAGGAGTGGCTGTTTGGATCACAATATTGAGATTCGGATATTGGCGCATCAATATCTTAAGTAACTGAATACCGTTGTTAGTTTGGGCAGTTCCTCCTATTGTTTGTGGCATAGCTAAATCAACTATAATCAAGTCAAAGTTGACATTTTCTAATTGTTCGAGTGCTGATTTTATGGTTTGCGCTTCGACAATTTTAGCTTCTGGGTATTGCTGTTTTAATACATTGACAGTTGCGTATAAAACGGATTCATGGTCATCAACTACTAACATTTTCTGTGGGTTTGACTTTTGTACAGATTGATACATAGAGTTTCTTTGATATTGACGATTTACTATCTTGAAAAGGAGGTATTTATTTTTAGGCTTGGTAATTACGAAAATTGATTTTTATTTCATCGGTTTGTATTTATATAAATATTAAATTTTGGCTGACGCATTTTAAAATAAAAATATTTTTATATATTTAAATTTTTCTGCCAATGCCGCCAACGAAAATACCATATTTCTGCATTATGCTTATGCTGACAAAAGCATTTTCCACAGGTCAAAAAATTAAAAGCATGACGAAGATAAGCTACTTCTTTAATATTTGATATATAAGTTTCTTTAGATTTATTTAAATCAGTTAATTGAAGCATGAGTTCATTGAAATTACCTCGTGCTTTTAAACTGACAATTATAGATAATCTACCGGAAATATTTGATAGGATAATTTGCAGCAATTCTTCTAGTGCCATCAAAACAACGTGGAGAGTATAAAGTGACTCAGGGGGCCAGTCAGTTGGCAATTCCATTTGCAAATTTAATTCGGGAATGCGCGATCGCCATTTCACTAGTGTATGTTGAATTGCTAAGGGTAGACTGTCGTCAATATGTGCCGGAGATAAGTAGTCACTCAGTTCTTTGAGGGAATGATGGAACTTCTCGATAGTCGCTAAGTTACTTTGCTGTTGCTGCTGTTGATACAGAGAAGGGTTTATTGAAGATATTTCTAAATTTCGTCGGATCACGAATAATTCTTGTAGCAAATCATTGTGAATCATCTCTGCTTCCTGATGCATCCTTATCCATTGCCTGGTATGCCACCAAATTAATGCTCGTTGTGTTTGCTGATGATATAGAAACAAACACGACACAACTATAATACAAGTAATCAGAACTATAACCCCTGTAACAATTAGCATGTGTGTATTTTAGAGAAGTAATTTTCTACAATCACATTAGTACTTACGTTTCATCTAGATGATGGGTATAAAGATTACTTAGGTTACTTTTTTTTAATCTGAGGTAGATAGTAAGAAGTAGCCAAGCTATTGGCATGAAAGTGCAACCATTATGACTAATAATGAGTTATGTCAGATGAACAGCAACAAACCATAGCCATTCCCTGCTCCCTGTATTCTTGCCCTTAGCCCCACTTTTTCAGGTTTTGGGACGGATGGGGCGGAACTTTCACATCATGGCGATCGCATCTTGCCGATGATTCTTGATATTTTCCCATATTAAACGCAATACAGACACCCGATGTAGAGACGTTGCATTGCAATATCTCTAGATTTGGCAACTATGTGCAACCAAATTGGCACAAAGGTGCAATGTAATTTCAGGTCAATTATTTATTGTATTAATCAAAGGCAATGTGCGATCGAATTTATAGCTTAAGTATGACTAAGCTATTTTTTGAGAAATAGCGGATTACCATATTCGGAAGATTTTACGCCGTTTGCGGCTTGTCGCCTGGGGATTCGCCCCGGATTATTGGGTGATTCTGACTAATTAATATAAACATTCTTCTGGGGATAATAAATGATGTTCAGATTACTAAAGCTGATTGGATTATTAGCCTTAAGTACCAGCTTTTTTTCAGTAGGAATTATTGCACCAGCATTATCACAATCTCAAAAGACACCGACTCAAGAAACAATGGATAATTCTAGAACAGAATCTAAAGAGTATCCAACTCAAATAGCAACAGATAGTCAAAATAATATTTCCATAACGTGGGAGTTAAAGTCTTGTGCAAAAAAAGTAAACCATACTGTTAGTTGTATATTTTCCTTTAGTAGTAGCGAAAATCTCGATTACAACGTTTCCTCTAAAAATGAAACTAAGTTAGTAGATAATGAAGGTAATGAATATCATGTAAGCAAAATTGCAACCCCAAAAAAAGTTGTTGGTTACGATAAATACTTGGGCTTTAATGTTTACAAGGACGTGCAGTATAAAGTCACTATTGATTTCACCGACGTACCTGATTCGGCTTTATATGCAATAGCATTGTACATTGGAACTTCTAGCCGCTATCTTAATCAAGCGCCTCCAGTATTTCAGGATGTTGCTTTTATTAATCTCGACGGTTCAATAAGTGAAGTTCCTATATCGGCTAGACATAATAAAAAACCAAATCATCAAGATTCTAATGAGAATCAAAACACTAATCCTATTATCAACATTCCCAAAATTTGCTTACCTTTAATTGGTTGCCATTAAAGGGCGTTTGAAAAGTTTTAGGAAGTCAAATGTTATACTATCTGCCTCACTATAATATGGATTATGGCAAGGCAGATAATAGTTTCATAAGTTTGGAGTTATAACTCATATACTAAACACGGGTTGAACTTTTAATTTTCAATAATGGCTAAAAGCTTGATTGCAAAATGTTTGTAGATATTAAAAAAAGTGATGATCGGTGGTTGTTATCAAATCCTTTGTTGTTCTTGGCTTTTATATCTGGCGATTAAGCAATGTATAAAAATAAATCAATTTCTACCCTACTTATTTAAGAGTTATCGCCAACAGCCTGAGAGGATGTTTGAAAAGTCCTTTTCTTAGTAGCAAAACGTTTTAGATCCCCCTAAATCCCCCTTAAAAAGGGGGGCTTTGATTCCAGTTACCTTTTCGCATAAGTAATTGAGGATTATCTCCTATCACTTTGAATTTATATTATGACTAAAAGCAATCGGATTAATCGGATTAACTGGACTTTAATTTTAGGTCTTCCTAGTGCATTAGCAGCCCTAGCAAGTGTATTGACTTTTGTGATTAGTAAAGACTTTAGATGTACTGTTACACATCCAAATACCAAGGTCATTTTTTTGGGTATGGGTAGAAAAAATGCGGCAATATCTGGTTCGGATTGTGGCGATCGCATCCTGCCAATGATTCTTGATATTTTCCCATATTCAACACAATACAGCTACCCGATCTAGAGACGTTGCAATGCAATGTCTCTAGATTTGGTAACGATGTGCAACCAAATTGGCACGAAGGTGCAATGTAATTGGCAGAAACGGCTAACAAATTCTCAGGTCAATTATTTATTGTATTAATCAAACGCGATCGCAATGAAATTTACACTTATCTCGTTGCAATACCATAACAACAAGTCTACGAAAACGAATCAGTTTTTGTCCAATTCTTTTTTCACTTAACCATAAGGAGTATGAGATATGGCAAAGGAAGCCTCAGCCGCAACTACAGTAATGTCGGTAATTGCGCTAGTTTTTGGAATTATGGGTATGCTGGCATCTTTCATCCCATGCCTGGGAACATTTGCCATGTGGTTGGCACTGCCATCTTCTGTTTTAGGTGGAATAGCTACTTACTTGGCTTACTCCAAGGCAGAGTCGAAGGTGTTTCCCTTAATAGCACTGACTATCAGTACTATTGGTCTAGTAATTTCTGGCACTCAAATTATCGCATTAAATGGTGCTGCTCATAGCATTCAACAGGGTATTCAGCAAGGCATTCAACAAGGGCGTTAAAAAGCAATAATCGTTGTAATTGTGAAATTCTTTAGCTACTTACCGGACATCTACAGAGAGTATCGATATGTCAACTACGGCTTACTTGTACTCGCTGTGATTTTTTTACTCTACCCACTTTGGGTTTCTATTCCAGGCGAGGTAGAGCCTTATCTCCCCTTCGAGTTACCTACGGTTCCAAGCTATATTGCCACAAATTATCCCGATGTACCCTGTTCAAGTTGCGGTTTAACACGAAGTGTTGTTTCTCTGTACCATTTTGATCTGGATGCTGCTTTGGCTTTTAATAAAGCTGGAATTTTAATTGTAGCTTTAGCGATCGCTCAATTTTTTCTCAGGTTTCCGTTATTTTTCTGGAAATCTTCAGGACTTTGTTGGTTTGACTTGATTCAGTTAGTTACTTGTGGCTTAGTTATTCGGGTGTTTCTAGATACAACGATAGTGTTGGTAATAGCCCAGAGATAAAAGGCAATCCTACAACCCTATCCCTTATACCCTCTGAAATAATCGTCAATTTGTACAGTGTGTAAATCAAAATCCAAATAAAAAAGGAACAATATGCCAGGAAGTACATTAGGGACTGCTCAAAATATTGGTGTTCTCACATCTTTTAACTACAATGATGCTGTAGGGAATACAAATCCAGTTGATTACTACAAATTTTCCCTGACAGGCACAAGCAATATTAATTTGCTGTTGAGTGGAGTCACTCAAAGCTATGTCGATGCAGCTATCTATTACGATAGCAACAATGATGGATTGATTGAAAGCGGAGAACAACTTTACTCTACTTATGCTAGTAATGGTGGTAACGCTCAAATTACTGCAACCTTGGGAGCATCAGGGAATTATTATGTTGGAATTTCACAAGACTCCCAAAATGTCAACTCTAACTATTCCCTACAGTTATCAGCCATCTCTGCACCTCCTTCCATTGCCTCAAATCCAGGAAACACACTCAGCACTGCTTACAATATTGGTACGCTGAGTACTGCTCAAACTTTCAAAGAATTTGTCGGGAATGTAGATTCAGTTGATTACTATAAATTTTCCCTAACTAGCACAAGCAATATTAGTTTGCTGTTGAGTGGAGTCACTCAAAGCTATGTCGATGCAGCCATTTATTACGATAGCAACAATGATGGATTGATTGAAAGCGGAGAACAACTTTACTCTACTTATGCTAGTAATGGTGGTAACGCTCAAATTACTGCAACCTTGGGAGCATCAGGGAATTATTATGTTGGAATTTCACAAGACTCCCAAAATGTCAACTCTAACTATTCCCTACAGTTATCAGCCATCTCTGCACCTCCTTCCATTGCCTCAAATCCAGGGAATACACTCAGCACTGCTTACAATATTGGTACGCTGAGTACTGCTCAAACTTTCAAAGAATTTGTTGGGAATGTAGATTCAGTTGATTACTATAAATTCTCCCTAACAGGCACAAGCAATATTAGTTTGCTGTTGAGTGGAGTCACTCAAAGCTATGTCGATGCAGCTATCTATTACGATAGCAACAATGATGGATTGATTGAGAGTGGAGAAAAACTTTATTCTACTTATGCTAGTAATGGTGGTAATGGCCAAATTAGTGCAACCTTGGGAGCATCGGGGAATTACTATGTTGGAATTTCACAAGACTCCCAAAATGTCAACTCTAACTATTCCCTACAGTTAGCCAACACTACCAGCACAAGCAATCAGCGTCTCACTGGTAATGCACTGAATAACACTTTGATTGGCGGTGACGGAAATGACCAACTGCAAGGGTTAGCAGGAAATGACACCCTTCAGGGAGGTAATGGTAATGATATTCTCACTGGTGGAAGTGGTGATGACTTACTTTGGGGAGGACTCGGCGATGATATTCTCACTGGTGGAAGCGGGAAGGATAAATATCTCTTTCAAGGTAATGGTGCGTTTAGCACAAGCTTAGGTGTTGATTACATCACCGAGTTTGAAGGGGGACAAGACCAGATTATGCTGAGTAAAGCCACCTTCAATGCTGTTACTAATACTGTGGGACAGGCTTTTACTAACTTTGCAGTGGTCACTGGTGATGAATTGGTCAACGCTAGTAATGCGCGTATTGTGTTTAGCCAAGGTAGTGGTAGTTTATTCTATAACCAAGATGGTAATGTTTTAGGCACAGGTACAGTGTTTGAGTTTGCCCGTTTAGGGAATCCTGATATTACTTTGAGTAGTAGTAATTTTAGTTTGATTGCTTAGGCACAAATCCCCGATTTTTTGAAAAAGTCGGGGATATTGTAGTTTAAAGTGAATTCTACAGACTTTACCCTCCCTCTCCTGCGAGAAGATGGAGTAGCAAAGAAAAATTAGTATTTTAGTGACAAATTCTGTCATCCTATTTATAGGGTAAACATCTACAGTTACAGTCTGCGATCGCACACCAGTAGCCTAGTAGCCATGAGTAAGTATTTCTGCGTCATTCGACAATCTTTGACTAGCAAACTGCTGCTTAGTTGCACTTTTATACTATATTTGACACTGGCAACTACAGCCATAGCCACCTACAAAGCACCTCCAAATCCTTCTAGTCCTAAAACCCCTACAGGTTCAAATAGTAGTAGAACTAATGAAGAATGTACGGGAAATGAAAAGACAAGTCTCACAGTACTTGCTCCCGTTGCTTACGTTGGACAAACGGTTTCTTTGCAACCGACATTTGCTTGGTTTGTACCAAATTCTCAAAGTCGGGACATTGAATTTAGTCTTGATGAGTATGTAAACGGCAAACTTCGACGGGTTGATACAATATCAATGCACAGTTCGCCAGGAATTATGACATATTCCCTTGCTAATAAACAAATTAGTCTAGCGGCGGGACAAAGGTATTTATGGCAAGTCGCTTTGTTGTGTAACCCCAACCATCCTTCAGAGGATTTAATTGCTAGTGCTGAAATTGAAGTTGTCGCTATACCACCTAAGTTAAAAAATCAGATTTCGCAGACAAAAGAATTCTGGAAACGTTCAGATTTATATGCTGAACAAGGATTGTGGTATGATGCACTAGCTGAAACACTCAATAATTCTACAAAGAAAGTATCTATTTTAAATTTATTGACAGAACTCAGTCAGTCAGAAAAAGAAGCAATTCCCAAAGTTACAGAACCAAACCACAAGCAAGATTTAGACCAACAAGTTTTACGATTACAACAAATTATAAATGCTGAACAAGCCTCTAAGTAATTGATAATTCGTAATTCGTAATTCGTAATTTAAAGACTGTTTGGGGCTAGTGCTACACTTGATTTATCAATTTAGATCCTCGACTTCTTGAAAAAGTTGGGGATATGTGAATGAGTAGACACTTATCTCTACAACCAATTTCCTATTAGAATTAAAGGCGACCAATAAACAGGATGAGTAAATTGCCCTGCTCCTATCTTTCCTGTAATCAATTCTATTTGAGCAGATTGCAAAGCCTCTGCTTTACTTATAGTAGGATTATTTAACAATTTTTTGTAGAAATTAATCGCAATTGTTGCTGTAGAGTTATCTTGAATTGCCCACAGAGATGCTAAAGCACTTTTCGCTCCCGCCTGGACTGCAACTCCTGCTAATCCTAGTGCAGAACGTTCATTTCCTGCTGCTGTTTTGCAAGCAGTTAAAGTTAATAGTTCTAATAGCTGATTATTGCGGGTAACTTTACGAATTTGCTCTTCTAATTTCTGAAATGAGAGTTTCCCATTTTTACCTGTGACAATGAATGTATCTTCTGGAGCAGCACCAAATTCGCCATGTGTGGCAATGTGGATAATTGGGTAGGCTTGTTTATCCAGTTCTTGATTTACGCGATCGCTGGTAAAATCATCATTAAGTAGTTTCTTTCCTGGAATCTCCCCCAGCACTTCATTTATTTCTGTAGGAACATTAGCAAGGGGTGAATATGACTTACCATCAATAGTAGCCTTGGCACTTAAACCCAATGCAAGTACCTTCAAGTGTTGCCGATTTAAAGGTTTAATATCAGTCAGGTTTAAACTGGGAATTGTGGCAATAGCATACTTTTGAATTAAATATTGTTCGCCATCATAAAGTGCAGCCATCGGTACACTTCGTAATATGCCATCTTGCACAAATACTAATGTTTTAATATTAAACTGCTGGAGTTCTTTAGTAAAAGGCTCAATTAACCAATCATAGATTTGTTTTGCTATTGTAGTATCATACTGAATATGAGCATCACGCAGGGATTCCAAATTTCTACGAAATGTATTTATATTATTGATAAAATCTTGGCGTTTAATAGAAATCGACCTCACATGATTTTGACCTTTTGGCAGGGTTAAAACTACCGCAGTCTTATCTTCCAAGATAATAGTGTTTATAAAAGCAGTTGTCTGATTAGCAATTTCTACAATGTTTTTTTGCCCAGATGAAACAATCACGCAATCGTTACCAAAATAGTTTTGTAATTCTGCTAATCTTAACGAGTCCATCGTCGTGAGAATCGAATCCAAATTATGTTTACTATCTTGGGAAACTAACGATTTATTTGCAGTTTGTCTTGATTCTTCCAAACTCAATCTCAATCCTACTAACTCGCGGTAAATTGGCTCAATCGTATCTCGAAAATCAAATTGGATATCTCGATTTGCCGTTAAAATATCACGACGAATAGTCTCTAGGGTATTAGTTGCTTGTTCATAAGCCCAAATCGCTGCATCTGATTTTCCCAAGGCTTGTAAAATGCGTCCTGTTTGCCACTCCCACAGATATAAACTATCCTGTGCTTTTAAGCCTTGTTCGGCTGCTAATCTGGCTTTATGAGTAAATTCCAGAGCTTTTGAGTATTCTTGGCGACATTCATATATGTGTCCTAGTTCTCCCAAAGCAAAGGATTCAGCCCGAAAATCTTCGATTCTATGGGCTATTGTCACTGCCTGATTGAGTAGGGTTGTCGCTTTAACTAATGTGTCAGGTTTCAGACAACTAATTCTAAATGATTTTGCTTCACTGGTAATAGGTTCCAATAAATGCACCAAATCGATAGTTGCATACACACGCCTGCGATTTTCAGGCAGACGTTCTAGCAGGTTAATTGCTTGTTGTAGGCTGGTTGCTGCCTCAGTGGGGGCATTTTTGCGGTAATATATGGGGATGATTTGTAAGTGCGATCGCATTTCACCCGCAACATCATTATCATTACTGGCTAACTCTAAACTTTGCCGCAGGTAATTCAAAGCCGTGGTATATTCTTGTTGAGCATCATCCAAGAGTTTTTTCCCATCATCACCGCTTTGTTTTGCTGAATCTGCTTGTCGATCCTTCACTAAAGCCTGACTAATATGTGCATTACCCAAACTATTAAGAACTGAAACACGCAGCGCAGATATATTAAATTTATTAACAATGTCTAGACTTTTTGCGAGATTTTTGATTGCTAGCTCATAATTTCCTGTGAGTCGATTAGCATCACCCAAACTTCCCCAAGCTGCGGCTTCACCAAGAGAATCTTTGTGAATCTGGGCAATGAGTACAGCGCTGTCACTGCTGCAATTATCATTTTTGTCAGGATTGCATAAAAGAGCGATCGCTTGCAAGGGTTGTCCTAAACTACTATACACCTGGGCAAGTTCGGTGAGCGATCGCCCCACTTGCGGCAAATTCCCCACTTGGCGATAATAGGCGATAACTTGCTTCCAGTGGATAATTGCTTGTTCGCTTTGCCCAATTTCCTGATAAACCCGCGCCAAGTTTTCTCGAACAATCACTTCCGCCGCAACATTGTGATTTTGTTGGTAAATATTTACAGTTTTCTCCCAGATAGTAATAGCTGCTTTGATATCTCCAACTTGGTAAAGTTCTATCCCTTGCTGTACCAGTTGATTTGTATCAGGAGATTGGGCGCTGACTACTCCTGCAAATTCCAGTGGCGTGATTGTTTTTGGTACATTACCCAGCCAGAAACAAAACGTCAAACTACACAGGAATATAGATAGCAGCCAACCACGCACTCTGAATTTATGATTTTTATTTCCGATCAAAAAAATTTGAATATGCTGAAATTTTAGCACAGTACATTTACGGAAAAGTTTTATAAACATAGTTTTGTATTTTAGCTATAATTTAGTATATTTACTGTTAACAATCAATAAACTAACAAAGAACCCCGATTTCTTAGAGGATGTTCTAAAAGTCTAAATTATTACTAGCCTTGGCGATTGGAAATCGCGGCTATACAGACAAAACCCACCTGTGTGGGTTAAGAAGCTTGATTTTTCGTTAGTCCGCGTAGGCGGACTTTGTTTGTGTAGCCGCGATTTCCAATCGCCCAAAATTTTACTTTCGCGCAATCATAAATCGTGCAAAAAATTATAAAGATTCTGACACAATTAGGTGTAATAAGTTGGCTGGTTTGGATTGTAGCTGGAAAATCAGTTTTAGCTCAAAGTAGCAATATTGTTCCAGATGATACTCTTAAATCCGAAAGTTCTCTAGTGGAAGAAAATTTCTTAGGTCTGCCTATAGAATTAATTCAAGGAGGAGCAATTAGAGGTGTTAACTTATTCCACAGCTTTCGGGAGTTTAATGTCAGTGAAGGACGCAGTGCTTATTTTCGTACCCCTAGCGCTGACATTCAAAATATTGTGGCACGGATTACAGGAAAAAACCCTTCTCTTATTTTTGGTATTTTGGGTACTCTTGACGAGAGTAATTATTTTTTTTCCAAGGCCAATTTATTTTTAATCAATCCCAATGGCATTATTTTTGGAGGAAATGCTAGCCTGAATACTGGTGGTTCATTCGTTGCTACAACTGCGGATGCAGTGCAGTTTAATAACCAAGGATTATTTAGCACTTCTACTCCCGAAGTTCCGCAACTTTTGACGATTAACCCTTCGGCTTTTTTATTTAATCAAATACAACCTGCGTCAATTATTAATCAAGCAAGAGGAGTAAGTATTTATTCAAATACAAACTCAGGAATTACTTCTTCCTATGGTAAAAGTATCTTGCTCTTAGGCGGTAATGTCATTTTAGATGATGGCATAATCACAGCTTATGGTGGAAAAGTTGAATTAGGAGGATTGGCAGGGAAGGGTAGTGTTGGATTAAATATAGATGGTGATAATCTCGATTTAACATTCCCGACAAATGTTGCTAAAGCAGATATTTCTTTAACTAAGCAAGCACTCATCAATACTAGTGGTTTGGGTGGTGGTGAAATTCAGTTGGTAGGTAATAACATCAAAATCGCTGGACAATCTCAAATTTTTTCAGGAAGCCTTCGTAATCAAAATAGCCGAGACATAAAAATTCAAGCATCACAGTTAGATATTTCTGAAGAATCTCAGATTTCTACACTTAAATACGCTGCTGGAACGGGCGGAAATATTATCATTGATACCCAAAATCTCAATATGTCTGGTGTTTCTAGCATTAGTACAAATACAGAAGGGACTGGAAAGGGCGGAGATATTATCATTAATACCCAAAATCTCAATATGTCTGGTGTTACTGGTATTCCTATAATTGGTACAAATACAGACGGGGCTGGGAATGGCGGAAATATTTTAATTAATACAGAAAACTTGAACATGAATTTGGCTGTTGTGACTACTGGAAATTCTGGCGGAGAGGGTAATGCAGGTAATGTATCAATACAAGCTACTAATTCTGTCAACTTGAATAATAGTACATTATCTAGTTTCTCTTTTGGGTTAGGTAACTCAACTACTCAAGGTGCTGGAGGCAATATTCTGATTTCTGCTAAAACATTAAACCTGGAAAATGTATCATCCATCGCAACTACTAGCTTTTTGGGGCAAGGAAAACCCGGTGATATAACGCTCAAAATTTCTGATTCTATCAATTTATCAAATAGCGAAATATCCGGTATTTCTTTTAGTGCCGCATCGGGCGGTAATATTAATATTGAAACTGAAAATTTAAATATACGTGATGGCGGTCAATTAATTAATAGTAGTTTTGACCCTATCAGCAACAGTTATTTAGATATTTTAGCAAAAACAAATAATTCTCTAAATCCAGTAATTCAGCAGAGTATAATTACTACAATCTCACAGATTAGTAATAATCTGAATTTGCAAAATACAAAAAATTTAGGTCAGTCAAATTCTGGAAATATCAATATTCGGGCGACTAAATCATTAGTAATGAGTGGCATATCACCCACTGACGAAAACCGTCATAACCTCATATCAACTGAAACTCTAGGTGCAGGAAAAGCCGGAACTCTCTCCATAGAAACAGGAGAATTTATTGCGAGTGATGGTTCATTACTCTCAACTCAAACTACAAGTTCAGGGGATGGCGGTAACTTAACTCTTAAAGCTGACGCAGTTGAGTTAACTAATAATGCTCAAATTGTTGCATTGAGTCAAGGCACAGGCAAAGCAGGTAATATCAATTTGACTACTGCAAAAAACTTCAGTGCAACTAATAGTCAAATCCTGACATCCTCCATCCAATCTTCTGGAGGAACTATCAATCTTACTGCCGAAAATATCCGCCTTTTTGGTAATAGTGACATTCGCACCAATGTTTTTAGTGGTGCTGGCGGCGGCGGTAATATTACCCTCACTGCTAACTCAATTATTGCCCTTAATGACAGTGATATTCTCTCATTTGCGCGTGATGGCAAAGGCGGCGATATTAGGTTTAATACCAGCGCATTTCTCAGTTCTCCGCTCTATCATCCGACTCCATTCACCACTGATGCTGCTACTATCAACACGCTTGATGGCAATCAACAAGTCGATGTCAATGCTAGTGGTGCGGTTTCTGGAACCATTACAGGAGTACCTGACATCAGCTTTCTGCAAAACAGTTTGACAGAACTCCCGCAAAATGTGATTGATACTAACGCAATACTTGCTAATAGTTGCATTGCTAGACGCAAAAATCAACCAGGCGGGACTTTCTTTGTTACAGGTTCTAGTGGCTTACCTGAACGTCCTGGTGATGCACCCCTTCCACCGTATCCTACAGGAACTTTGCAGTCTGTACCTAGTAAAAACAATTTGTCTACAACTAATGTTACCCCTCCCAGATGGAAAATTGGCGACCCGATTGTCGAACCGCAAGGAATGTATCAACTACCAAATGGGAAGAGGATTTTGAGTCGAGAATGTTCTTAATTAACAGCAAGTTCGGATTTTCTAAGCACTAAAGTGCATACTACAATCAGATTAAGGAAGATAGGAGAGGGGTGGGGTGAAAAATATATGTTGGAGTGAATATATTTATCGATCTAGTGTAATTGGATTTATTAGCAGTTTAGGCACAATTATATTCTTTTGCGGAGTTAGTCATCCAACTTTTGCCCAATCAACCGCACCCACTGGAGTCACTATTCCCCCAAATACTCCAGAACGTGTGGAAGAAACTATCCCCAAACCGATAGAATCTCCTCTACCTACACCAAAAACTCCAGAAACTCCTTCTCTCCCATTACTCCCTATACCTACCACCCCACCAAGTCAGGAAACTTCTCCTATAAATGAACGTTTTCTAGTCAATAAAATTGAAATTTTAGGCAATACTATTCTGAAAAAAGAAATTAGTAACCTAGTTCAAGAATACGAACAAAAAAAGGAAGTATCTTTTGAAGATTTAATCACTTTACGAACTAGAATTACAGCACTTTATATTAGCCACGGTTACATCACATCTGGTGCATTTATTCTCAACGACCGACCTAATGATATAGAACGCGGTATTGTGACAATTCAAATTGTCGAGGGTAAATTAGAAGGGATAGAAATTAAAGGACTTCAACGTTTGGAAGACAGTTATGTGCGAAGTCGCATCAAAATCGCTACGACTACGCCATTAAACAAGCAACGCATAGAAGAAGCTTTGCAACTATTACAGCTTGACCCAATTATAAAACGTGTTAATGCTGAATTAATTGCCGGGAGTAGTCCTGGACTGAATATCTTACGAGTTGAGTTAACAGAAGCACCAGCGTTTCACGCAGGTATTGCTATTGCTAATAACCAATCTCCTAGCATCGGTTCAGTTCAAGGTAGTGTATTTGTTGTACATGATAATTTTACAGGTTTCGGCGACCAACTAAGACTTGAATACGGTTTAACAAAAGGTTTAAATATATACGGTATTAGTTATAAATTACCAGTAAATCCTGAAAACGGCACTTTAAACATTCGTTATAGCAACAATAACAGCAGAATTATTGCAGCCCCTTTTGATGATTTAGGTATTCGCAGTGATGCAGAGACATTATCTTTCGGTTTCCGTCAACCATTAATCAGAAAACCCCAAACTGAATTTGCTGTTGGGATTGGATTTGATTTACGGCGTAGTCAAACTTTTTTACTCGATAATATTCCCTTCTCTTTTTCCGAAGGTGCAGAGAACGGTGAATCTAGAGTTAGTGTGATTAGATTTTACCAAGATTGGGTACATCGAAGTCCCACACAAGTTTTAGCGGCGCGATCGCAATTTAGTTTTGGCATTGATGCTTTTGACGCTACAGTTAACAACACTGGTACTGATGGACGTTTCTTCTCCTGGCTAGGACAATTTCAATGGGCACAGCAACTAACTAAGAGAATATTACTGTTAACCCGCATCGATACCCAGTTAACTCCCGATTCCCTCCTCTCCCTTGAAAAATTCAGCATTGGTGGTGTCGATACTGTGCGGGGCTATCGTCAAAACCAACTAGTGTCAGATAATAGTATTTTGGGTGCAGTCGAACTTCATCTTCCCATTAGTGCCAATCCCAACAATTTGCAACTCACTCCATTTTTTGAGATTGGCGGTGGTTGGAATAATCGTGGAGATAATCCCGACCCCAGTTTTATTGCTAGTACAGGTTTAGGTCTAGAGTGGCAAGTTTTCTCTAGTTTGAATGTGCATTTAGATTATGGAATTCCCTTATTTGAGGTGAAGGATAAGGGAGACTCACTGCAAGATAATGGATTCTATTTCTCATTGCAATATCAACCATTTTGACAAAATTGTTCAGGACGTTATCTCGTCCCCATATTCCGACTCCAGAACAGTCAACAATTTCTCTTCCATAGCAGTAAGATAGGGACGATTCACCTTCCCCAACGACTGCAACAGACTTTTGACTGTCTCCTCCAGCGAATCGGAATACACCCGATTGATGCGATCGCTAATCTCCTGAACCTGCTCACACTCGCCCGGATTTCTCACAAACCTCGATTCATCGGTTAAAAATTCTGAAATGCTTACTATGTATACATTTTATCAGTTTTAAAGTCCGGTTTTTTATGAGTTTGTGAGAAATCCGAGATTACCACATTCTTGCATTAGTGGGATAGGTTCTTGTATATCAGTTCAATACCAAATATCATACAAATCCGAATAAAGAGATTGAAATGGGAAACCTAAGCGTATCGGCTCAAAAATAATGTAGTGATGAATCAAACGATCGGCGATCGCCCCATTTTATTTGAATCCAATTCTCAAGACAGTGATGACTCTAGTTTGTCACAGATGGTCGATTTGATTGCTGATACATTCGGCATTCACATCAAGCCACACTATCAAGATACATTAAAGAAAAATCTTTTCACTCGCATCCGGGCGCTGGGATTATGCTCGCTTAATGATTACTATCAGTTCTTGGTGGCAAGAAATCAATTAGTTACTGTTGCAACAGAGTGGCGAGAACTAATATCTTTACTCACTGTCACTGAAACTTATTTTTTTCGGGATGAGGGGCAGATGTCGCTGCTCAAAAATCAGCTGCTCCCAGAGTTAATCGAGCGCAAAACTGTACTTAGTTTAACTCAGCGCAACCCTGCTAATGGAGAATTTTCTCGGCCGACATTACGGCTTTGGAGTGCCGGGTGTTCGACTGGTGAAGAAGCTTACTCACTTGCCATTCTGGTGAAGGAACTAATTCCTGACAATCAGACATGGGACATTCTGATTTTAGGCACAGATATTAATCAACCCGCGATCGCACTGGCTCAACAAGGAATTTACAGCGATTGGTCTTTTCGGACAACCACTCCAGAAATCAAAAATCGCTACTTTCGATCTCACAAACAAGGTTGGAAAATCGATCCTGCTATTCAAGCAATGGTGACGTTTCAACCTGCAAACCTGATGCAGGATAACTATCCCGCTTACGCGTCTAGCATTCACGATTTTGATTTGATTATTTGCCGGAATGTGTTTATTTATTTTGACTTCAACGCGATCGCCCAAGTTATAGACAAGTTTTACTGCTCTCTGACACCGGGAGGGTTTCTGCTCACAGGGCACACGGAATTATACGGACAAACAACTGAACCGTTTCAAGTCAAAAATTTTCCGCAATCTGCGGTTTATCAAAAGCCTACTTCACTAGACGAGCAGAGCAAAGTCTTGAATACCATAACACCTGCTGCCATTGAGAGCAGGGAAACCGAAATTTCTTCGCCCTCTCTCCCAAGCTTGGAAACGGGCTTCGACATCAGCGCAAACACTCAAACTCTTTTAGATGCAGCCAAGGAATCGCTAATTCAAGAAGCTTATGCCGATGTCATTCAAATAGCGGAACAACTGATTGCTCTTGTCCCCCAACACTTTCAGGCATATTGTTTGATGGCAGAAGCTTACGCGAATTTTGGCGATTACTCCCAGGCGAGTCAGGCGTGTCAGCAGGCACTCCAGATCGATCCATTGGCGATCGAACCCTATCATTTGTTGGCTCAAATTGCCGAAGAGCAAGGAGAGCGCGACAGTGCCAAATTATTCTTAAAACGGATTATTTATCTCGCTCCTAATTCTGTTACTGCTCACCTGGAATTGGGTTCTATATACGAACGAGAGGGAAATGAAAAACAGGCTCAAAAAACCTGGCGATCGCTTCTAGAGATTTTGGAAAATCTACCCCAACAAGCGATCGATTCCCATAACCAGCAAACCACTGCTGAACTAAAAGTACACGTTCTTAAGCACTTAAATTCAACTACTCATGAGCCATGAATCTTATTTAATGTTTAAACTCAATCATTCACGCTATGGCATTCCGGCTACAGCCGTGCAAGAACTCTTCTTTCTGCCAGAAGTGACTGCGATCGCGGAAACTCCCAGCACAATTTTAGGCGTGATTAACCTGCGAGGAACGTTTCTGCCCGTGATGGATTTATATCACCGTTTAGAACAAGCGCGTCCCCCTTTTCAATTGACTGACAGCATGATTGTCCTGGAGTGGCAAACTCAACGAATCGGAATCATCGTCAATCAAGTGGACAGTGTGCAAGCGATCGCACCCGATCGGATCGCTGCCAATGTTTGCGATCGCTCGAAAGAGAGTTTGCAAGATAAATTGGTGACTGGCATTGCCAACGTTGAAGAGGGTATCGTTACATTGCTCAATCCCGAACTGTTGGTGCAACACGCTTTTATAGAGACTGTTTTCAATCTAAATTCTGATTTTAACAACGGCTCAGTCAATGACGCACTAAAACATTCCTCTGATTCAGCCCTAAATCAGGGCTTATACGATCGTTTCGATTCGCAGGAGCGACAGATTTTGCAAGAGCGAACTGAAGCTCTGCGGTGTTCGATTGATGAGGAGGATTCGACATCGCTTTTGCCTTTAGCGGTTGTGGGGTTGGGGGGTGAGTACTTTGGGTTTGGCTTGGAAACGGTGCATGAGTTTACCGAGATTCACAAGATTACCCCAATTCCCTGCTGTCCGCCGCACATTGTTGGCAACATCAACTTGCGGGGGGAAATTGTCACCTTAATTAACATCAATAATGTGGTCGATCTGCCCATGAATGGGGTGCGATCGCATCAGCAAGCCGTTGTCGTGCGTCTGGATCGACGAGTGGCGGGCATTGCCGTCGATGACATTTTTGATGTGACGTATATTCATCCCTCCCAAATGACCACGCCTCCAATTGCCTTGAATTCTGCCAAAGATGACTATCTCCAGGGTGTCGCACCTTATCGCGATCGCATGATGAGCATTATCAATTTGTCTAAATTGCTCACTTCAGAGGTGTTAGTTGTCAATGAAGAAGTCTAACGCTTATAAATCTAGTATTTGCCAAGGGAACTTGGTGTGGTAAAGGGGCAGGGGGAAATGACCTCTTCCTCCTGCTGTGAAGCCTACTAGTTTTTTAGAGTTACTGCGTAACGATGCAACAAAGGTGCAAGTTGATACAACAAAGGTGCAAGTTGATGCAATAAAGGTGCAGGTCGATCCAACAAAGGTGCAGGTCGATGCAACAAAGGTGCAAGTCAATGCAACAAAGGTGCAGGTCGATGCAACAAAGGTGCAAGTCAATGCAACAAAGGTGCAGATTAAGAGACTTGTGTGTATACCGTAGCTTGATGGGGTCAATCTAAAATCTAAAATCTAAAATCCAAAATTGTGTAATAGCAATATCTGGAAATTCTCGAACTTATCCACTTACAGGAGATCGCAAAATGGAAAGCAAACGAAACTGGAGACTAAGATACTGGATTATTGGCGGGTATGCAGTTCCCGTGCTGGCATTGTTAATTTCTGCCGGAGCGACGATCGTCAATATCAACACGGTGAACCAACGGTCAGAAAATTTATTGTCTTCTTATGACATTAACTCAATACTTGACGATCTTTCTGTTAGCGTGCAAAGTAATTCTAAGGCAAATCGAGGCTATTTGTTAGAACAAAATCAGCAATCGCTTGAGAGCTACCGAAAGACTCAAAAGGATTCCAAGGAATTTATAGCAAAACTGATAACACTTGCCCGATCGCAACAGGAACGACAGTCTTTAAGCAAACTGGAGGAACTGCTCAATAAACAGATTGCTTTTGACGATAACGTGATGGCAAATGTATATCGGGGCAAAGTCAAAGAAGCCGTTGAAAGCTGGAGTAAGGGAAATTCCCGCAATCAAGGGCAGGATGTCGTAGACATGATTGGAGAAATGCAGCAGCGAGAAGATCAGACTTTTGCAACCGCCGCGAAAGAGCTACAAGAGGCGCTCAATGCCCTCAAGTTCACGGTGATGTTAGCAAGTGGACTCTCCCTGGTGCTATCTATTTTAATTGGCATCTGGGTCATTAGCCGCACTTCCCGCCAGATGAACGCCTCTGCCAGCGCGATCGCAACTTCTACAACTGAAATTGCCACGACGATTGAGCAGCAAGAACGCGCCACCATCCAACAAGCCACTTCTGTCACCCAAACCACCACGACAATGGATGAATTGGCGGCTTCCTCGCGCCAGTCTGCCGAACAAGCAGAAGCCTCAGCCGCAGGGGCGCGGCAGGTGTTGTTGCTGGTAGACGGTCGCACTCAAGAGGGTCAGTTCAGCCAATCGAGTCTACGCGAGAAAGTAGGCGATATTGCCGCCCAAATTCTCCATCTCAGCGAACAAACCAATCAAATCGGCACGATCTCCACCCTGGTTAGTGACTTAGCAAGTCAAACTAATATGCTAGCGCTGAACGCGGCAGTAGAAGCGGTGCGAGCCGGGGAACATGGCAAAGGCTTTGCAGTTGTTGCTGCCGAAATTCGCAAACTGGCAGACCAGAGTAAGCGATCGGCTGAAAAAATTAATGTACTGGTTTTAGACATTCAAAAATCGACCAATTCCACCGTTATTGTCACAGATGAAGGCACGAAAACCGTAGAAAAGATTGTGGATGCCATCAGAACGATCGCCATAAATGGTCAACAAATTTCCCTTACTTCCAATCAACAAGCGATCGCAGTGCAACAGGTGGTAGAAACCATGAACTCGCTTAATATTGCTGCTAAGGAAACCGCCTCTGGCATTAGTCAAATTAAAGCCGGTACCCAACGACTGAATGATGCCGCCCAAGAACTAAAAGCCGTTGTCTAAAAATGTATTGGAGTAACAGCTATGTTAAAAAATATGTCTCTAAATGGACGATTGATGGGATCGTTTTTGCTGATGGGCGGCGTCGTTTTGGTCGTAGGCTTTTTCGGCTGGTGGGGTACTCATAAATTAAGCAGCCATATCGACACCCTCAGTAATAACAGCCTCCCCAGCATCGACGGATTGTGGAGACTTAATGAAGGGCAGACCCAGATCCAGTCGGCAGAACGAGCGATTCTCAACCCCGAATTACCCTCCGCAGCCAAACAGTCTGAGTTAAATCGAATGCAGACAGCCTGGAAGCAGATTGACGCAGGACTTGAGGAATATGAAGCCACGCCCCGCACCCCCGACGAGGACAAACTCTATCAGACGTTTAAGCAACAGTGGCAGGCATGGAGGCAGGATCATGCTGCCTATCTTCAGGCTTACCAAGATTTTGCCCAGTTAGGTGTTGTAAACCCCACTGCCAGACAGCTTGAATTGACCAGCCAGAAGCGAGAAAATTCTCCAGAAATGAAGGTGGCGATCGCTGCTGCCGATCGACTGACAAAACTCAGACAAAATGCTGTTGTCAAAAATGATGTTTCCTTTGCGACTGCAACTAACTCATTGTTGCAACTGATCAAAATTAATCAGGATACTGCTGAAGATGCAAATAAAGCCGCCAGTGATGATACCCGCTTGACCACAGGTTGGGTGCTTACTGGTATTATTGCTGGGCCTCTGGGGGCAATCTTACTAGGATTTTTTCTTGCTAAACCGTTGACAGGCAAAATTGCTCAAATTGTTCAAATAATGGCTGCCTCCACCAATGAAATTGCCGCTACGGTTGAGCAGCAAGAACGGACTGCGACTCGGCAGGCAAGTTCTGTCAATCAAACCACTATCACCATCGATGAATTGGGAGCCTCATCGCAGCAGTCAGCCGAACAGGCAGAATCGGCGGTAGCAGGCGCACGGCAGGCGTTGATCCTTGCAGGTAACGGTGCTGATGCTGTAAAACGCACCCTCAAGGGAATGGAAACCCTCCAGCAGAAAGTCGCAGCGATCGCCGACCATATCACACGCTTAAATGAACAAACCAAGCAGATTGGCAGTATCTCTGGTTTGGTGGGCGAGTTGGCAAGTCAGACTAATATGCTGGCGTTAAATGCGGCTGTAGAAGCAGTTCGGGCAGGGGAGAATGGTAAAGGTTTTGCCGTTGTCGCAGCTGAAATTCGCAAACTAGCAGACCAGAGCAAAAAATCAACCGAAAAGATCGGCACCTTGGTAGGCGACATTCAATCTGCCATCAGCATCACTGTCGTTGTCACCCATGAAGGCACTAAAACTGTGGAAGAAGGGACGCGAATTGCCCAGGAAACATCAGAATCCTTTGCAGGTGTAGAAGTTGCAGTGAATAACATTGTCATCAACAGTCAACAGATTTCACTCAATATCAACCAGCAAGCGATCGCGATTCAGCAAATTGTCTCTGCCATGAATGACCTGAATATTGCTGCGCGTGAAACTGCCAGTGGCATTAGCCAGATCCGCTCTGGTACTCAACAACTAAACGAGTCAGCGCAAGCACTCAAGGCAACTATTTAGTCGCTCAACCCCCAGGTTCGGATAAGCAGGGGAGGCAGAGGAGGCAGGGGAGGAAAGAGAGTTATTCAGGACTTACGCACACTCTACAATATCTTGGCGTTCTTGGCATCTTGGCGGTTCGATAAATTAAGCTTTTTGGCGATTTTTGCGTAAGTCCTATTATTATTAAGCAATTTCTCTTCCCCGGCTTCTCTGCTCCCCCTGCTTATCCAAACCGTATTGGCTCAACCCCTAACTACTTAAAACTATGATGATCGATGATGAAGAACTGAGAGACGTTTTCAAAGTAGCCAGCGAAGAACACCTGCAAAACCTGGATGATGGATTACTACATCTGGAAAACCATCCCAACGATCTGGCTGTCCTGGAAGCCTTGATGCGAGAGGCGCATTCTCTCAAAGGCGATGCCAATATGCTGGGAGTCAAAGATGTAGGCACTCTGGCACATCAAATTGAGCATATTTTGACTCAACTCAAGCAACAAGAAAACCCGGCATCCTCATTGGGCAATGATACAACAGACTCACCCTACGAACGCCTCGCTCATGCGATCGCCGCCATCCGCAAACTCGTTCATGAAGCCGTCACCGGAGAACCTGCCAGGGTTGATACCTTTTCTGTTCTGGCCGAATTGATGGGAGCGCCGTCGGTAAAAAAGGAAGATAATCCAAGTCAGGAACCAGAAGTCAACAGTATTGAAGTCATAAACACAGTCAAAAACAATACTTTTGATAAGAATCAAGAGCTAAAGGAAAACGCAACAATCCAAAATCCAAAATCCAAAATCGTTCGACTGAGCGAAGCCGAAGTCCAAAATCCAAAATCCCCCACCAATAGCTACCGCATCGAAACCATCCGCGTTGGCACTCGCCACCTAGATACGTTGATGACGCAAGCAGGGGAGTTAACTGTAACCAAAATTCGGATTGCTCATCGGCTGGGAGAAATTGAGGCGATCGCCAATTTGTGGGAAGAATGGAATCGAGATTTGTTCACTAATCGGTTTGCGTTCAGCCGAGAGCAACAAGGTGATGTCGCCCACCAACGTCTAGAAACTTTTCATCATCACTCTGAAAAACGATTAGAGCAATTGGGCCATTTGGTGAAAACCTTGCAGAGTTCCCTTTCGGAAGACACAACCCGACTGGAACAACTAAGTAGCGATCTAGAAGAGGGGATTCGTACCCTGCGATTGCTGCCCTTTGCAACGATTTTCAACCTCTTCCCTCGGATGGTGCGCGATTTGGCGCAGCAGCAGGGAAAATTGGTGGAGTTGATCCTGGAAGGCAAAGACACCCTTGCCGACAAACGCCTGTTGGAAGAAATGAAAGATCCGCTAATGCACATCCTGCGGAATGCGATCGATCACGGGATTGAGCCACCACAGGAACGGGAACGGCTAGGAAAACCAACAACGGCAACGATTCGGCTCAAAGCTTACCAGACTCCCACTAACATTGTGCTGGAAATCAGCGATGATGGGCGGGGGCTTGACCTGGATAGAATCAAACAAATAGCGGTGAAACGGGGCATTTGCGGGGAGGAAGAATTAGCAGCAATGACTCCCAGCCAAATCCAGGCGTTGATCTTCGCACCGGGGTTTTCAACAGCCCCCCTGGTGACAGAAATATCAGGGCGGGGTGTGGGGCTGGATGTGGTGCAAACCAATGTCGAGAAATTGAAAGGTACGATTCAGGTAGAATCGTTTCCCGGACAGGGATGTACGCTGCGCGTCAATCTCAGTATCACCTTGGCAACCGCCCATGTCTTGATTGTGCAAGTGAACGAAATGCCTTACGCCATCCCAGTCGAGTTTGTACAAACCGCTTGCTTAATCAAGTCAGAAGAGATTTTTCCCTTGGAGGGACGTGACACAATAATTCGGGATAGCCAACCCATTTCGATTGTGCAGTTGGCCGATCTATTAGAACTGCCCCCGATGCCATCTGGATTAACTCAAGAAACGGCACTTTCCTGTATTATTCTTCAGGTTGGGCAAGCACAACTGGGTGTAGTGGTGGATGCCTTAGTGGATGAGCAAGATATACTGATTAAACCCCAAAGTCAGTTACTTAAACGAGTTCGCAATGTTTCTGGAGCAACAATTTTAGGCACTGGAGATGTGTGTATGGTGCTGAATCCCCAGGATTTGGTGAAATCAGCCCGATCGCGATCGCAGTCCATTTCTTCTACCCAAACTCGTCAACTTGCACCCACAAAACCAACCGTCTTATTAGTGGAAGATTCCATTGCCACACGCACGCAAGAAAAGCGGATTTTAGAAACCGCAGGCTATCAAGTGATTACTGCTGTGGATGGTTTGGATGGATTTAACAAGCTGCGATCGCACGCCGTTGATGCCGTTGTCAGCGATGTGCAAATGCCAAATCTCGATGGCTTCGGGTTAACTGCCAAAATCCGCCAATATCAAGAATATAGCGAACTTCCAATTATCCTGGTTACTTCCCTTGCCAGCGATGAAGATAAACGTCGGGGTGCGGAAGCCGGAGCCAATGCCTACATTATCAAAGGCAGCTTTAATCAAGAAGCCTTGCTGTCAACCCTCAAACGGTTAGTGTAGAGGTTTTCGGATGAAATGGCGCGAAGATAAGGCAGGAGGCAGGAGGCAGGAGGCAGAAGGAAAATAAAATAAAAAGTTGAAAGTCTTACAGTATAAAAATTTCATATAGCGGTTATTAGTTGAGTGCAATACAGACCTAACCCCCAGCCCCTTCCCTATAAGGGAAGGGGAGTAAGATTCAAAGCCTCTCTCCTAAAAGGAGAGAGGTTTGGAGAGAGGTCAAACTGTATTGCTTCCATTCGAGAACTGCTATAACTCCTGCCTCACCCGAACAAAAAGCTTTTCTTAGTGCCATTCGTTTTCGGATGAATAAACAATAATTTTCTCGTAAAATCTCAACTTACTATCAATTGATGAAAAACTCTGCCCCAATTCGCGTCTTTCTGGTGGAGGATTCGCTCGTCGCCTTAACCATCCTCAAGCGGATTCTGGCGAGTTCCCTGGAAGTGGATGTGGTGGGAACTGCTCCCAATGGCGTGGAAGCATTGGAGCGAATTCCAGCCGCACAGCCCCAGGTAATCTGCACCGATTTACACATGCCCAAAATGGATGGACTGGAACTCACCCGCCGGATTATGGCAGACTATCCCCGTCCCATTCTAGTAATCAGCACTTCCGTCAACACTCAAGAAGATTCCCGCAATGTTTTTAAACTGCTGCAAGCGGGTGCTTTGGATGTTTTTCCCAAACCCAGCATTGACTCACTTTCAGACTACGAACACGTTAAGCACGAATTAATCAACCGGATCAAAGTTCTGGCAGGGGTTACAGTCTTTACTCGCCACACTTCCCGAACTGCGACGGTAGAACCGAGAACGCATCCTGTTAGCCCCAAAAGTAAGCCAGAACCATTCAACCCAAAATCGGTCAGTAACTCGCAATTCCCGATTCGTAATTCTCCCTTCTCCCTGCCCAAAATCGTGGCGATCGGAGCCTCCACAGGCGGCCCCCAGGCATTCTACACGATTTTAAAACAACTGCCTGCAAACTTTCCCGTACCCATTCTGTGCGTCCAACATATCAGCGAAGGATTTCTGCAAGGACTGGTAGATTGGCTGGCAGCAGAATGTTTCCTGCGCGTGACGATCGCCCAACCGGGAGAATTTCCCAAACCGGGTACTGTCTACTTCGCTCCCGAACGAAAACACCTGCAACTCGACACTCAAGGGCGATTAACCACCGTCAGCACCCCTGCCGTTTCCGGGCATCGTCCCTCCGTCACAGCTTTGTTTCAAGCCGTTGCCACCTGCTATCCGCGATCGGCGGTTGGTATTTTGCTGACTGGTATGGGACGCGATGGTGCAGATGGATTACAAGCGATCGCCCAAGCTGGAGGCACTACCATTGCCCAAGATGAACAAACCTGCGTTGTCTTCGGGATGCCCAAAGAAGCGATCGCTCTGGGAGCCGCCCAACATATTTTGGCGATCGGCGAAATTGCCCCCATGTTATTGAATCGAATCTGCTACATGAACTCTAAACATCTTTTTTAAAGTAATACCAATTCTGTATAAAGATGCGCTAAACCATATTTAATACTAATTTGAAAAAAGAATGCGACAAATAGACCATTTGTAGAGACGCGATTCATCGCGTCTTTACCCAAGGATGTGTTGCGATCATTAATTGAATTGGTATAAGTACAAGAAAGAAGAAAGAAAAACGAACCGCCAAGGACGCAAAGGACGCAAAGAAAGAAGTTAAAAGGGTTTGGTAGAGCCTCACAAAGAAATGGTATAAGCTCTGTATCCCACAACTAAAGTTTCTAAGTAATTTTCCATTTTTAATTTTCTATTTGGGTTTTAATAAAAGCAGGTCAGGTGTAAATAAATTTTCGTACAGTTTCTCGCAATTGTTCGGCATCAAAAGGTTTGATCAAATATTCTGTTGCACCCGCCAGATGACCCTTCACCCGGTCGAAAGGGGAATCTTGAGAAGTCACCATAATCACGGGCAAATGCTGAAACTGGGGCAGGCTCCGCACCGTGCGGCAAAACTCCAACCCGTTTACATCCGGCATTTGCACATCCAATAGCAAGACTGAAATCCGTTGATGATAAATGATCGACAGGGCATCAACCGCGTTAGCGGCTGTTATTACTTGATAGCCAGGTTCTAACGCTCGTTTAATCATTTGATGAATCACAGGGCTGTCATCAAGCGCGAGAACAATCGGTAAGCTTGTCGTACCATTTGACATACTTTACAAGTCGATGAGTCAATCATCGTTGGCGTTTACTCTAGCATTCCCAAAGTAAGACTTGAACAATTGATATTTTGAGAATTTTATACACACTTCAAGTATTTTTAACCAGAGGCTCAACCGGAATTTGAATCAAGAACTCGCTGCCTTTCCCCAGTTCTGAGGAGCATTTTAAAATGCCGCCATGTTTTTCAACCACAATTTGATAGCTGATGGACAGCCCCAGTCCGGTTCCCTTGCCGATGGGTTTGGTGGTGAAGAATGGATTGAACAGTTTTTGCTGGGTTGTTTCTGTCATCCCAGAACCGTTATCTCGAATCCGAATCACTACATTATCTGCGTGGGAGAGTTGGGATAGATCGGAACTACCCGATTCTCTACTAATGAGTTCTGTTTGAATGGTAATGATCGGATTAGGCGTTTCATCTAAGGCATCGATCGCGTTACCCAAAAGATTCATAAATACTTGATTCAATTGCCCCGCATAACAATCAACAGGCGGTAAATTTTCGTATGCTTTAATCACCTGAATCTCAAACTTGGCACTAGTTAATTTCAACCGACTCTTCAAAATTAACAACGTGTTTTCAATCCCTTCATGGATATCCACAGGTTTCATCTCGGCTTCATCCAGGCGCGAGAAGTTCCGCAGAGATAGGACAATTTGCCGAATTCGTTCTCCACCCATTTGCATCGACGACAATAAATTAGGCAAATCTTGCATCAAGAAATCAAGATCGATGCACTCTATCTTTTCCTGAATAGCATCAGTTCCATTGGGATAGGTTGCCTGATAAAGATCCAATAGTTCTAGCAAATCCCGAACATAGTTGGTTGCATAAGCAATATTACCGTTAATAAAGTTGACTGGGTTGTTGATTTCGTGGGCAACTCCAGCCACCAATTGTCCCAGGCTCGACATCTTCTCTTGCTGTACCAGTTGCATTTGGGTTTGCTGCAACTGGCTCAGGGCGTTCCCTAGATAGGTGGCTTGAGTTTGAGCTGCAAAGGCGGTTGCTCGTGTTTGGGCAAGCAGTTCTGCCTGATCGAGAGCGATCGCTACCTGATCGGTGACAGCTTTGAGTAACCGAACTTCACTATCAGCCCATTGGCGCGAACCGCGACAGTGATGGCAAATAATTGCACCCAATTGACCCGAATGGGTTCTCAGTGGCAGCAACAGCATCGAGGTTACTGCCAGTTCATGCAGCAGGACGCTATCCTCCGGGGTGAGTGCCTCTGAGGTAGTAGAAATATCCTCAATCCGTAGCATATCTAGATTTAAGATAGTTTCTGCCAGAACGGAGCCTGGCCCAAGGGAAAGTTCCCCCAACGCCATCTGAATCTCTGGGTTAGTCGCTTCGTGAGTCACCATAAACTTGAACCGATCTTTGTTGGGCAGACACCACACAAAGTCACAGCGATCGACTTGCAACAGAGTATGAATCTCATTTACTGCCGTTTGTAAAATCGTGTCCAGATCCAGAGAATTACGGATTTGATTTGCCAAATTAAACAGAATTGAATCTTGTTGACCAACCAATTGCTGAGTAATCAATTGCTGTTTTAGTTGTTTGATTTCCGGAATCGTTTGCCGCAGCTTCGTGGTGTTGCGCTTTAGCTCCAATTGCGCTATTACTTGGTGGCTGAGTGTCTGCAATCCTTTCCGTTGTTTCTGGCTCAGATCGCGCGGTTCAATGTCCATGACGCAGAGTGTACCCAAGGCACAACCGCCAGTTATTACTACGGGGACTCCGGCATAAAACCGGATATTGGGAGCATTTATAACGAAGGGATTGGTGGCAAAGCGGGGATCGGCCAAGGTATCTGGAATCACAAAGACATCTGACTGGCGAATGGTGTAGTTACAAAATGCGAAGTCTCGGCGAATTTCTGTTAATGTGATTCCCACCTTAGACTTAACCAACTGGCGATCGGCTCCGATAAAACTCACCAGTGCCATTGGAGTTTGGCACAGATCGGCTGCCAGTGCTGTCAAGTCATCTAATGCCCGATTGGGTACAGCATCCAAACCTTGAAACTGATACACTGCTTTGAGCCGTGTCAGTTCGTTGGTGCAGGGCATCGTTGTGCAGGAGAGCATGGAATCAAGTAATAAATCAGGGATTTTCATAGTTTTATAATTGAGGTGCGATCGCTAATTTGACAGCGAAACATTTGCAATCGCTTTTAGAACTTCTCCAACCCAATGGTGTTGAAGTTAGTAGCACTTATCACCAATTATCGCTTAAGTATCTCCAACAACTTAACTCACAATTGAGTTATCCCATAGATATTAACCTCAAACGTCCTGTTTGATTTACTGCAAGAATGGGAATTTGATTTATATGTAGAGAAAATTGAGCCAGCTAATGCCAAAATAAAAAAGCCCAAAATTCTTGAATCTCATGGTGAACCGCCAGCCCAGTATGGTGAAGAGGGAGAAAGCTGGGAATAGATTTGCTACTGAGATTAGCTACATTCTAATCCATACATACGTGTCAGAATGGGCAGTGCGATCGCTCTATTATATTGGTTTTCAGTTGCAGTCCAGCTAGTTGTAGCGACCTGCAATTATAAATCACCCAACCTGCAATCATCGTTGTTTTCAGCCAGGATTATTTGCAACTATAATTTCAGTTGAGCCAGGATTAATTGCAACTGAGCCAGGATTATTTGCAACCAGCCTGCAATCATCCGTTTCGACCAGGATTAATTGCAAATAAGCTCAACACTTTACTAGGACTGAGTTTTCTTTCCTTGACAGGGGTTTGTCAAAAAACTCATGTCAGAATTTGATAAATTAACTTTGAATTATTTACCGAGTTTTTTTACTCGAAAACCAACGGTAAAAGTAACTCTGAGCCTTACTGGTGACGCAGTTAAGAAATCGTTCGTTTTTTTTACTTTTATAGTTGCAGATAATCCTGGCTCAAACCGATGATTGCAGGTTGGTTGCAGATAATGCTGGCTCAGTTGCAATTAATCCTGGCTGAAGCACAATTATAGTTGCATTTAATCCTGGTTTGTAAATGTCTTGATTGCAGGTTTGAGCGATTAGTATTGCAGGTCGTTACACCTAGCAAGACTCCTGCCAGCAGGGGCGAGATGAGTTGAGCGCAAGCTTCTGCTGACTGAACCATACCGCTAGCACGCGGTAAGTGTTCTTTCGGCACGAGCATTGAGGTCGAAGCTGTGTAGGCTGGCAACTGGAAGGCTTTGAAGGAATGGCACTAAGAAAAGCTTTAAGCTATGCCCCGTAATGATTACAGGCATTTATGCGATTAAGAAGTCAAGGAGTAAGAGCGATCGCTATTTTTTGTAGGTGCTGTGAAAATCAGGGTAACGGTGAGGGTTGCCCCAAAAAATTTTAGATAGGAAAAGCTTACTCGTCTGTGAAATACTTTTTTGAGACGAGCAAGCGAATACGATAATTACTACTGTGACACTACGAGTACAAATCCTCAAGGACAAATTTAATCAAAGTTTAGGGCTACCTTTTAAAGAACTATTGCCAGAATCTGCAATAAGGCTTGCAATCTCTGAGTTAAAGATCAAATACAAAAAGCGATTATTTGACTCATTTATAACCTTGTGGGCATTTTTATCTCAAGTTTTAGATACTGATAAAACTTGTCATAATGCTGTGAGTAAAATAATTGCACCTAAAAGCAGAGTCAGATGTAGAAATTCCTTCATCAGATACGAGTGCTTACTGTCAAGCTAGGGCAAGATTACCAGAAAAATTATTAGAAAAGCTTTTTAATTCATCATCACAAAACTTAGAAGCAAGAGTGACAACAGAAAATCTCTGGTACGGTCGAAATGTGAAGGTAATAGACGGTTCAACTATTTCTATGCCTGACACCGTAGAAAACCAGAAAGAATATCCTCAACATAGTAGTCAACAGCCCGGATGTGGCTTCCCAATTGCAAAAATTGGTGTGATATTCAGTTTAGCGACAGGAGCCGCCGTTGCTTTTTGCATAGACATTTTGAACACTCATGATATTAAATTAGCGAGAAAATTGTACAAAGAAATTCATGTTTATTTACTTGCTTACAATTTACTTCGAAGCTTGATGTGGCAGGCTGGAACTACTTACAATACCCCTCCAAATCGTTTATCGCTTCAAGGTACTCGACATCATTTACTGAATTTTATTCCTAAATTAGAAACTGCTCACTCTCAAAAACGCTTTTCTCTTTATCGTAGTTTACTGAAAATTATTGTTCACAAGGTTGTCCCCGACCGTCCTGGACGCAGCGAACCACGAGTCACTAAACGTCGCCCCAAAGCTTACCCCAGATTGACCAAGCCCAGACATGAATTACGTCATCAATTGCAAACTGCTTAATTGATAAGGCTTTCCGCTTTTCTTAGTGCCATTCCCCCAACGCCCTAGCCTTTTCTGACACTCAAAGCTATTGGGCAAAACATTGTATTCAGCAACTAAAAGAGCGTAAACTGATTACAGGCTACCCTGATGGTAGTTTTCGCCCAGAAACAACAGTGACACGCGCAGAAGCAGCAGTGTTAATGCTAAATGCTTTTCCTAATTCACCAGTGAAACGCACATCTATGTCATTTAAAGATGTACCTGCTGATTATTGGGCGAATAAAGCAATTTCTACCGCTTACCAAAAAGGATTTTTTTCTGGTTATCCTGGTGGTATTTTCCAGCCAAACCAACCAATTCCTCGTGCCCAAATCATTGGTGTTGTAGCTGGGGGGAAAAATTACAGCCCTTTACCTAACCCAATGCAGACATTACAAGAATATTTTAACGATGCGGGGCAAATACCTAACTATGCCCAAAATGCGCTTGCATCTGCCACGATTAATACTATTGTTGTCAATTATCCCAATGTCAAACAGCTAAAACCACTACAAAGCGCGACTAGAGGGGAAGTTGCGGCATTAATGTGTCGGGCGCTAAATATTTACACGGTTCCCCCACAATATATTGCTGGAGTCGAAGTAGACAGCCAAGAAATACGTCCCTTACCAGGAAAACTTGATATTATTCCCACCTTCAACAGTAATAGTCCTGAACTGGTGACAACTGAAGGAATTTTACTATCAACTTTTCCCCCAGATGGGAAACAAGTACATGAAGCACATTTAAATTATCCCTTTGAAGGCAGATTTGACATATTTGCTCATCATATCGTCAGGGCAGAAACACCAGCCCAAAGCCGCACTGTATACCAAGGGATAATTGTACATAATCCGGGAAATGAACCTGTCACACTGCAAGTATTACAAGCAGCTAGTTACCTTACCAAAGAAGCACAGTTTATTGCTTTAGCTGATATGGTTGAAAATCCCCAAGGTACAGTTTACTCTGGGCCAGGCGATCGCACAATGAATGATGTACTGCGGGGAGTTCGGCAAGAGATTTTTCCCCAAAGGCTGGTGATAGAACCAAAAGAAACTCAAATTCTAGCAAATTTACCAATACCAGTACAGGCTCCTTCTTCTAACGGTCGTACTACGATGATGCGCTTGGCAAGTAGTAATCCAGTTTATATCGCAAATTTAGTCAAAAATAGTAAGATTTCACCGACTTTAGGCGAGTGGCAAGAGCTTTTGGATACAGGTAGTTTAGCCGGAAAGCGTGACCCCATTCCAACACCTCTTGACCCTCCCAGAGAACCAACGGTATTTAGTCGCGTCGCTGGTGTATCCCAAGGAACGCAATGGAAAACACAAATTACGGACAATTCCAATGTTTCCGAGTTAACAATACCCTCACCAGGAAAGGCGTTTTCTTATCCTTTGGGAACTGTACATTTAATTACTCTTAGCACTGGACAAATTCAAAGTGCAGCAATGTTAAAACGTTATCCTGATACTGCTTACTTTGCTCACAGTAACTATGGTGTTGAGTACAATCTAACTTTGCCTCTAAGAAATATTACGAATGAAACCCAGACTATAACTGTGTCAATACAGACTCCTGTGAAGGATGAAGGGGGAACAGATAGACTGCTATTTTTAAAACCAGGTGTAGAACAAATATTCTTTCGGGGAACGGTGCGGGTTCGTTACATAGATGATAATGGCTTAGAAAAGACGCGCTATGTGCATTTGGTACAGCGTCGGGGACAAAGGGGCGAACCATTGGTGACACTAAAGATGTTGGCGAGTGAAAAGCGACAAGTACAGATAGACTTTTTGTATCCTCCAGATTCTACGCCACCACAGGTTTTGACGGTGAGAACAAAGACGTGATTTAGGATCAAGTCTCGTGCTTTACGCAAAAAAACGAATAGTCTTGAAGTTGGGATTACAAAGGATAGAGGTCAGCATCAGCTAGCTTATTACAGACGGCAACCGCGAATTTAAATAGATGCTTTGGAGAAAAAGACAAGTCTACTTGCATTACAGAGGTACGTAATCTTACATTAATTGCTTACCTTTTATCAACTGACATTCAAACTAAAGCAGGTAAGGAAGATTCGCTGTTAAAATACCACCAGTTGACTAAATTAAACGAGATATACAGCTTATGATTACTCAAATGATGGTTCAACCCTCATTCTGGGTAGATTCTGGAATCAAACTCAGTAAAGTTAGGGACATACATTTGTTTAAATTTACTGAAGAATTACAGTCTCGACTCGAAGAATTATCTGAGAAAAAGAAAGCTGGATTGATAACCACAGAAGAAGATGCTGAATTGGCAGGTATATTGGAACTGGATAGAATTTTTACCTTGCTCAACGCCAAAATCATTTCTGAGTCATGACAGTTAATGATGCAACCAAAAAATTAGTCAGACAAAGAGCGAAATTTCTTTGTGAATACTGTCATTCTTCAGAAGAAGCAAGTGCTGCTCTATTTTCTATTGACCATATTATCCCACAGTCTCTTAAAGGTTCGGATGACCCTGATAACCTGGCGTTAGCTTGTCAGCGCTGTAACGGATATCGCTACAATTTCACTACTGGAATTGATCCAGATACAGGACAGATGCTACCCCTGTTTAATCCACGCCAGCAAAAGTGGTCAGATCACTTTATTTGGTCAGGAGATGGTCTAAAAATTATTGGCATTAGTTCTGTAGGACGAGCTACAAGTAATCGTTTAGACCTCAATGATGAACGTCATAATGAAGGGTCTATTGTCAAAGCTCGTCGTCTTTGGCTCAAAGGTGGTTGGCATCCACCGGATGAAGATCCACGACAAGTAAAAGAGTTTTGATTTGCAATTTCTTTAACTGTAAAAGTGCATCACTCAAGCAATGGCGTAGTCCATCGCCTCCTCAATCGATTTCTCATGAGTGATTGCCGAAGCCCTGCTGTTGACAGTACAGGTAGTGGGCTTGAGTAATCTCCAAGTTACAA
The DNA here is from genome assembly GCF_002245975.1 of Nostoc sp. 'Peltigera membranacea cyanobiont' 213. Taxonomy (NCBI): domain Bacteria; kingdom Bacillati; phylum Cyanobacteriota; class Cyanophyceae; order Nostocales; family Nostocaceae; genus Nostoc; species Nostoc sp. 'Peltigera membranacea cyanobiont' 213. Next base: position 36,151 of record NZ_NOLI01000082.1, read on the forward strand.
GATGGAGTTTTTCAAGTAAAAATATATGAGTAATACTGAATTTCATCCTTGCCCAATTTGTTCGACCCCTACTCGATATTTTCCAAGATATCCACGTGCAGTTTGCGATGATTGCTATAGCAAAGCAAGTGATGCTCAGGGACGAAAATTGAGTTTTTTTAATACCTCAATGAGTGGAGGATTTGAGGGAGTTATAACTGAAACTAAAGAGAAGTACGAAAGCCATATTTGCTATATTGATGGGGTAAAATGCTGCGCTGATGAAGCTCGGTTTGGCGGAATTGTGATTGAAACGATGATAAATGATAATTTTTCTAATCACTAGGAAACCATATTTAGATTATTAATTAATACTCAGTATTTGACTGTGGTCTATCAGATTAGGTGCGATTGCGCCCCATCAAATGGGAACCATGTTATGTAATTGCGTTCCTTGGCACCATGAAATTATTGCATTTTCTCAAATCCAGACCAGTCATTATAGTTTTAGCAATTGCAGTAAACATCACTGTTATTAACGTAGATTCTTCTAGTTCAAAGCTTCCCATAAGCAAGAGTACAATTACTCAGTCCCAACCACAGATTCAACTTGTTCACACACTGACTGGGCATAAAAAAGTGACTTTTGGTGTTCGAGCAGTTGCGATTAGCTCTTTGGGGCAAACCCTGATTAGTGCAGGTAGAGATGATACAATTAAATTCTGGAATTTACGTACAGGGGAATTGTTGCGTAGTTTAGACGCTCACTCAGATGGTGTTACTGGGAGCTACGCGATTTTGTGAGGTTGGGTGAAAAAGGTGCGATCGCTAAAACTTACATTTGTGTATGAGGTAGTTTTATTTGCAATTAATATACGTAATTACATGAAAAAGCATC
>NZ_NOLI01000083.1:0-36910 GCF_002245975.1 Nostoc sp. 'Peltigera membranacea cyanobiont' 213
CTAATAACCTAATGCCCAATGCCCAATGTCCAATTCCCTATGCCCCATTCCCTGTTATAGCTTGCCTCATCTCGCGGACTGCCCTTTCTATACCTACTAATGCTGCCCGACTGATGATGGTATGACCAATGTTCAGTTCTTCCATGCCTGGAAGCGCAGCCACCGGATAGACGTTCCAGTAGGTGAGTCCATGACCAGCGTTGACTCGCAATCCAGCTTGAATCGCTTGTTCGCAACCTTTAGCTAATATGGCTAATTCTCGGTGGCGATTTGTTTCATCTTTAGCTTCAGCATATTGTCCGGTGTGCAATTCGATAAACTGTGCCCGCACCTTGACAGATGCTTCAATTTGTGCTAGTTCGGCATCGATAAATAAACTAACTGGAATGTTAGCGCTTTGCAATTTATCGACTATTTCACCTATTCTAGCAATTTGGAGGGCAATATCTAGTCCGCCTTCTGTTGTGACTTCTTCGCGTTTTTCGGGAACTAAGGTAACGTAATCTGGTTTGATATCGAGAGCGATCGCTAGCATTTCATCTGTTGCGGCCATTTCTAAATTAAGATGCGATCGCACTGTTTGCCGCAATATCCGCACATCCCGATCTTGGATATGCCGCCGATCTTCGCGCAGATGCACCGTAATTCCATCAGCACCGGCTAATTCTGCCAGTACCGCCGCCGCTACGGGGTCTGGTTCCACCGTCCGCCGCGCTTGCCGGATGGTGGCGATGTGGTCAATGTTAACGCCAAGTGTAGGCACCCCAAATTTCTCCCAAATCCACAGTCCTCAGAACTTGATTCTACCGGAAATTGGGGGAGTTTTGCTGGAGAAGCTCAAGACAGATTACACACGTGGAATGCGATTACAGAAAAGAAAACTGAGTTAGCAAAAGCAGGTTTTTGGGCACACTACTTTAAATAAATAGCTGATTTAACAAGGGTTGATGAAGTATGACTAGAGCAGTTGAGCCGATGGACAAGCTTTTGAACTATCGAATTAGCGAACAACTTTATGCAGGTTCTAGAACCTTAGTTTACCGTGCAATTCGAGAGACCGATCTAACTCCAGTCGTAATTAAACTGCTCCAACAGGAGTATCCCAGCTTCAACGAACTGCTGCTATTTCGTAATCAGTACACAATCGCTAAAAATATTGACATACCTGGCATTGTTCGTCCCTACAGCCTGGAACCTTACCGCAACAGCTATGCTTTGGTGATGGAAGATTTTGGCGGTATTTCCCTCAGAGATTGGATAAACGGAAAAATGGGGGGTAAGCAATCTAGTTTGACAGAGTTCTTAGAAATTGCGATCGCTCTGAGCGATATTCTTGACGGACTCTATCGCCATCGGATTATCCACAAAGACATCAAGCCTGCCAACATCCTCATCAACCCGGAAACTCAGCAGGTCAAGTTGATTGACTTTAGCATTGCCTCTCTTTTACCCAAAGAAACCCTGGAAGTTCACAGTCCTAATGTCTTAGAAGGGACTCTTGCCTACCTTTCCCCAGAACAAACCGGGCGAATGAATCGCGGAATTGACTATCGCAGTGATTACTATTCTCTCGGCGTTACCTTCTATGAATTGCTGGCTGGACATTTACCCTTTCAGTCTAATGAGCCGATGGAGTTGGTTCACTGTCATATTGCCAAGCTTCCAGAAGAATTAGGAGGCAGGGGGGAAGAAGATATTCCCCAAGTTCTTTGTGACATTGTGATGAGATTGATGGCGAAAAACGCTGAAGACCGCTATCAGAGTGCATTAGGGTTGAAATTTGATTTAGAAAAATGTTTGTCTCAATTACAAGAAACTGGAGAGATTAAATCCTTTCAATTAGGAGAGCGGGATATTTGCGATCGCTTCATCATCCCAGAAAAGCTCTACGGTCGCCAAGCCGAAGTTGAAGGCTTGCTGGATGCCTTTGAGAGAGTCAGTCAGGGAAGCACCGAAGTTATGTTGGTAGCAGGCTTCTCTGGTATTGGCAAAACTGCTGTGGTTAATGAAGTCCACAAGCCAATTGTGCGACAACGGGGTTACTTTATTAAAGGTAAATTTGACCAATTCGGGCGCGATATCCCTTTCTCTGCCTTTGTGCAAGCCTTTCGAGACTTAATCAGGCAAATGCTCAGTGAAACTGACGCTCAATTTGAGCAGTGGAAGTGCAAAATTCTCTCTGCTTTGGGTGAGAACGGACAAGTGATGATTGAGGTGATTCCAGAACTGGAAAGTATGATTGGTAAACAGCCTCCTGCACCGGAACTCTCTGGAAGTGCGGCACAAAATCGCTTCAATTTGCTGTTTTTGAAATTCACTCAAGTCTTCGCTGCACTAGAACATCCATTAGCGATTTTTATTGACGATCTGCAATGGGCAGATTCTGCTTCTTTAAAGTTAATCCACTTGTTAATGAGCGAAGCTGACATTGGCTATCTACTATTAATTGGTGCTTATCGAGATAATGAAGTCAACCCAGTACATCCCCTAATGCTGACTTTGGAGGAGATTGGGAAATTGGGCGCTACAGTCAATACGATTACCTTAACCCCTCTCGATCAAACATCAGTTAATCATTTGATTGCAGATACATTGAGTTGCTCCCTAGCATTAGCCACACCGTTAACAGAGTTGGTATTGAGCAAAACTAAAGGTAATCCTTTCTTCAGCACCCAGTTTCTGAAAGCGTTACATCAAGACCAACTAATTACATTTAATTTTGATGGTGGTTATTGGGAATGTGATATTGCTCAAGTGCGAGCGATCGCTCTTACCGATGATGTCGTAGAATTCATGGCAATTCAACTTCAAAAGTTATCACCAGAAACTCAAGAAGTTTTGAAATTAGCGGCTTGTGTGGGAAACCAATTTGATTTAGCAGCATTATCAATCTTCCATGAAAAATCCCAGGTAGAAACAGCCGCAGACTTTTGGAAAGCTGTACAGGATGGGTTAATTATCCCTACCAATGAAGTCTACAAGTTTTATCAGGATGAGTCATTGGTCATTAGTCATTTGCAAAGGAAAAATGACAAGGGACAAATGACAGTTTACAAATTTCTCCATGACCGCGTACAGCAAGCTGCCTATTCTCTGATTCCTGAATCTCAAAGAAAAGCTACTCATTTAAAAATTGGGCAATTACTCTTAAAAAATACATCGCCAGAACTAATCGAAGCTAGCATCTTTGATATTGTTAATCAGTTAAATGAGGGAATTGATATAATTCATGAACAATCACAAAAAAATGAACTAGCTCAACTTAATCTAATTGCTGGAAAAAAAGCTAAAGCTTCAACTGCTTATAGAGCCTCGGTAAAATATTTCACATTAGGACGAAAATTGCTTGCGGAAGAAAGTTGGCAAAATAACTATCAACTAATATTTAATTTAGTTCGAGAATCTGCTGAATGTGAATATTTAACTGGAGATTTCAACCAAGCAGAGGCGTTATTTAACCTAGGATTAAATCATAGCCGAGATAAATTTGAAAAGGCAAACATTTATGGTATTCAGATGTACCTAAAAATGACTCAGGGCGAAAATCTCGAAGCTGGCATTAAAGCTGGGCTGAAAGGTTTAAGCATCATGGGGATGAATTTACCTGTTACTTTTGAAGAACAGCAAACTGCGATCGCAACTGAATTTAAAGAATTAAAAGTTAAACTGCAAACGGTTCGGACAGCAGATTTATTCGATTTGCCGAAGATGACAGTTCCAGAGAAGAAAGTCTGCATGAGTCTTTTAGCTGACCTTTGGGGAGTAGCTTATATGGGAGGAGATCAAAACCTTAGTTGTTTGGCTCCTTTATTAATGATCGGTTTATCCTTGACTTATGGCAATGCCGAAAGTTCTGGTTTTGCTTATTGTCTATATGGAATGAGTTTAGCAAATCAAGGTAGTTATCAAACCGCCTATGAGTTTGGTAAATTGGCAATAAAACTCGATCGTCACTTCAATAGCAGCCAATTTATTTTTAAGACCAATAATATCTTTGCCCACACGATTAATCCCTATAGTCAGCATTTAAAAACTAATTTACAGTTTTCTCAAAAATCATTCCAAGTCTGTCAAGAAACTGGAAATTTAGTGTTTGGTGTTTGGGCAGTTTCGTTTCTAATTTGGGCAATGTTAATTAAGGGCGATCGCCTATCAGATGTTTACGCAGAAACGGAAAAATATCTCAGCTATGTCCAACAGGTAAATGATGCCAATATGCTGTATGCGTTTACTTTACAGAGGCAGTTTTTATTGAATCTGCAAGATATATCTCAAAACACCGATTTATTAGACGATCGCAATGGCGAAGATATTCCCTATATAGAAGTGTGGAGACAAAAGAATAACTTCGAGCATGGAATTAATTGGTACTGCTTTCTTAAAATCCAATTGTCTTACCTTTATGGTCGCTATGAAGATGCCATTCAATCGGCACAAGAAGCTGAGAAAACTCTTGGCTGTAACTCTGGTTTCTTCCCAATTATTCAGTATCATTTCTATTTTCCGCTTAGTTTGTTAGCCATCTATCCCAATGCAACATTAGAGAAGAAAAAGCAGTATTGGGACACAATCCAAGAACATCAACAAATCCAAAAAAACTGGGCGGATAATTGCCCACAAAACTTTCTCCATCGATATCTCTTGTTGTCTGCGGAAATGGCAAGAGTTTCTAACAATTATATAGATGCAATTGAGTTATACGATCGCGCCATTACTAAAGCCAAAGAAAACGAATACCTCAACGAACAAGCTCTTGCTAACGAACTCGCAGCCAAGTTTTATTTAGAGTGGGGAAAAGAACGCATTGCCCAAGAGTATTTGATTAATGCTTACTATGGTTATACTTGCTGGGGTGCTAAAGCCAAAGTCGATGATTTAGAACACCGTTATCCACAACTTCTAACCCCAATTTTACAACAGAGGCGATTGCTACTCACGCCCGATGAAACATTTGCAAATATTGACACCATTGCTACCTTGCACCCAAGCATTAATAAATCAGTAACATCTAGCAGCAATACGTCAGTAATGCTAGATTTGGCAACAGTTCTTAAAGCATCTCAAACTCTCTCCAGTGAAATTGAACTGGATAAATTACTTACAAAGCTGCTGCAAGTGGTGATTGAAAATGCTGGAGCCGATAAGTGTGCGTTACTACTGCTTAAAGAAGGTAGATTGGTCGTTGAGGCCACTGCTCAAGTTGGGCAACAATCAACGGTGTTACAGTCCATTTTTGTGGAAGATAGTACAGACGTTCCCCATAGCCTAATTTACGCCGTTAAACGCACCCTGCAACCTACCGTTATCCTTGATACAACATTCCATCCAATGCCGATCGCCGATCCTTACATCATTCGTCAGCAACCCAAAAGCTTGCTGTGTACGCCGATTCTGCATCAAGGTAAACTGTTAGGGATTTTGTATTTAGAAAACAATCTAATTACTGGGGCGTTTAGCAGCGATCGCGTCGAAATTCTCAATTTGTTATGCACTCAAGCCGCAATCTCCCTAGAAAATGCCCGACTTTATCAGCAAGCACAAGATACTTTAGAAAATCTGGGACAGACGGAACAATTCTTGCGCTTAATTATCGATAATATCCCCCAGTCTGTTTTTTGGAAAGACCGCAATAGTGTTTATTTAGGCTGTAACCATAACTTTACTCAAACTTGGGGTCTAGGAGTGCCAAAAAATGTTATTGGTAAAACAGACTACGATCTTCCCTGGGCTAGTAAGCAATCAGATTTTTTTGTAGCACGCGATCGCCGCATCATGGAGTCTGGGGAAGCGGAACTCAACATTATCGAAACCGTGCAGCAAGTAGACGGAAAACAAAAATGGTCGAATACAAATAAAATTCCCTTAAAAGATAGAGAAGGAAACATTTTTGGTATTCTTAGCACGTCTGAAGACATCACCGAACGCCATGAAGCACAACAATTGCTGCAACAGCAAAAGCAACAATTAGAACAAGCTTTGCAAGAACTCCAAACAATGCAATTGCAATTGGTGCAGGGTGAAAAAATGTCTGCTCTTGGTAATTTAGTTGCAGGTGTTGCCCATGAAATAAATAATCCTATTGGCTTCATTGCTGGCAACTTAGAACCAGCTAAAGATTATGTCAAAGACTTGTTTGGACTAGTTAATCTTTATCAAGAAAAGTTTCCCAATCCTGGCTCAGATATTCAAGATGAAATTGATGCCATCGACCTGAATTATTTACGCGAAGATTTACCTAAATTGCTGGACTCGATGAAATTGGGTGTTAGCCGTATTCGGAGCATCAGCACCAGTTTGCGAACCTTCTCCAGAGCAGATAAAGATTATAAAGTTCCCTTTGATATTCACGAAGGCATTGATAGCACTATTCTGATTCTCAGACACCGTTTAAAAGCTAATGAAAACCGTCCGGCAATTGATGTAGTGAAGAATTATGGCAAACTACCCCTAGTGGAATGCTTTGCTGGACAACTTAATCAGGTGTTTATGAACTTGTTAGCAAATGCTATTGATGCACTTGAACAATACAATATAGAGCGGAGTTTGGAAGCCATTCTAGCTAACCCCAATTGCATCACCATTCAAACCCGTGTAGCAAACTCAGGTCAGCACATTTTGATTAAGATTGCTGATAACGGAGTGGGAATGTCACCGCAGGTCAAGGAACGAGTATTCGATCATTTATTCACCACCAAACCTGTAGGAAAAGGCACTGGATTGGGATTAGCGATCGCTCGGCAAATTGTAGTAGAAGGACATGGCGGTTCACTCTCCTGCACTTCAGAAGTTGGACTGGGTACAGAGTTTGTCATTCAAATCTCTACTCAACAACAATAAAGAATGCTGTTAGCGGTAGCGAGGCATTTAGCCTGTGCTGAGTAATTTCTACTTTACTCAGCACTTTTACTTTTTAAATTTTAACTTGGAGTAAAGCGACGAAAATGTTTAAATTACGCAAACGTTGGTTGAAATGGCGATCGCGTAATTTCATATTACTATCAATTTTGGTAATTCTGTCCCTTAGTATTAGCGTCACCGCAATCATTAGTTACAACATTATCAAAGGGCTATTGCTCAATAGTCTGAAGCAGCAAGTGCTGTTAAAAACACAACAAGGTCAAAATGAGATTGATAACTGGTTAGCCATTCGGAAGACAGAAATTAAAACTCTGGCAAATTCTGCTGTAGTGCGATCGCTAGATTGGTCTGTGATGGAACCTTATTTACAATCTGAGGTGAAGCGGATGCAAACATTTTTGCTCATCGCGTTCGCCACACCAGATGGTGCATTGATTAATACTCAAGGAGGACGGCCAAATGTTAAAGATCGAGAATTTTTTCAGCGCAGTATGGCAGGTGAAACAGTAGCCGCCGATCCGATTGTTGGGCGCACAAGCAATCAGTTGCAGATTCAGATTAGTTCCCCAATTCTCGGCAAAACAGGCACAAAACCAGCAGGTGTGTTCATGGGAGGAATTGAGATTAAGCGGGTGGTTGAGGCGATCGGCAATTTACATCAAGGTGAGGGTAGCTATGCCTTTGCACTAAATTCTCAAGGAGTTCCCATAGCTCATCCCGACATTCGACTGATTGGCACACCGGAAAAAGCTGCTGAGAGTTTTCTCAATTCACCTAATCTCCAGTTGGCAAAAATCACTCAAAAGATGGTAGCTAAACACACCAATATTGAATTGGCTCAACTGGATGGAAAATGGAATTATGTTGCTTATACTCCTCTGAAAGAAGCAAATTGGTCAGTCGCTCTAGTTGTACCACAAGAAAATATTGAATCACCATTGCAGGCGTTGAACCTGTTAGCTACGGTTCTGGGAGGATTGCTCGTAGTTGGGTTAATCGGTGGATGGCGACAGGTGCAACTATACGAACAAATTCGCGATCGCGCCTTGATTTCTAGCCAGCAGGCGCAACAACTCAGTGAAACGCTGAAAGAATTGCAAAACACCCAAGCTCAACTAATCCAAACTGAAAAAATGTCTAGCCTGGGCCAACTAGTGGCTGGAGTGGCACACGAAATCAATAATCCCGCCAATTTTATTCATGCCAATCTCAACCATGCCAGTCAATACAGCCAAGACATTCTCGATTTGCTAAAGCTTTACGAACAAGCCTACCCAAATCCTACACCAGAAATTAGCGATCGCTCCCAAGAGCTTGATATTGAGTTTCTCGCAGAAGATTTACCTAAACTAATGGCATCGATGCAAGTGGGAACCAAACGTATCCGTCAAATTGTGCTGTCGCTGCGTAATTTTTCCCGCCTTGATGAAGCAGACATGAAGTTTGTAGACATTAATGAAGGATTAGACAACACTCTGATGATTCTGAATCATCGCCTGACAGCCACGCCTAATCAATCAGAAATTCAAATCGTTAAGAAGTACGGTGATTTACCTCTAGTAGAATGCTATGCAGGGCAACTCAATCAGGTGTTTATGAATGTTCTAGCCAATGCGATCGATGCTATAGAAGAGTCATTAGTAAAGAATCAAAGACAAATTTGTATTCGGACTGAACTCAGTGATGATAAGCAAGTGATAATTCAGATTTATGACAACGGAGTTGGTATGTCAGAAGAGGTAAAGCAACGAGTATTTGACTATATGTTTACTACGAAACCTGTGGGCAAAGGCATCGGATTAGGAATGGCGATCGCTTATCAAATTATCGTAGACAAACATGCAGGAAGTATTGAAGTTGATTCAACCCCAGGACGTGGCACACAGTTTACTATCCGTATTCCTTTAAAGAGTAAAAATTCCTAAAAACATTGAAACGGTCAAAGATTATACTAGCGATTTTTTGGTTAATTTCTACCCTCATGCTTAGAGCGATATACTTTAATAAAGTAATAAAGTTGATTTGTAGATTTAATCTGCTAGATGTAACAGCTAATACATAAACTCTCTGAGGTGATATGCTTTTAAAACTACAACAAATTATCGTTAAACCTGGTCAACAAATGTTACTCCAAGATATTAGTTGGCAGCAGTTAGAAAATATTTTAGAAGAAATGGGAGAAAGGCGTGCTGCCCGGATTTCTTATAGTCATGGCTGGTTAGAAATTATGGTTCCCCTACCAGAACACGAAAAAGATAAAGAACTTATTGGTGATTTAGTCAAAGTCTTGTTAGAAATACTCCAAATTGATTTTGAACCTTTTGGTTCTACGACACTTAAAAATGAGCGAATGCGGCAAGCAGTAGAACCAGATACCAGTTTTTATATTCAAAATCAAGCTGCTATTATTGGTAAAAATCGCATAGATTTAACTATAGACCCACCACCAGATTTAGCAATCGAAATTGATATTACTTCTCGAACTCGATTTGAGAATTATGAACTTTTGGGAGTTCCTGAACTTTGGCGATATACACAACAAAGTTTAGAAATTTCTTTGCTAAAAGAAGGGAAATATATAACATCTGAATCTAGTCCTAATTTTCCTGGTATCCCAATTGTTGAATTAGTGAATGAATATGTTCAGCAGTGTTTAACAATTGGGAGAAGTCAAGCTATGCGTAATTTTCGAGATTGGGTGAAGAATAATTTATAATCGCTGTATTACAAAATTAACTGCGGTTATCTATCTGAGCGCGTTGCAAACTTCCAGAAAAGTCAACATAAACACTTTTCCATTCTGTGAAAACATCCAAGGCAGTAGTTCCGGCTTCGCGGTGTCCGTTACCAGTTTGTTTCACCCCACCAAAGGGCAAATGTACTTCTGCACCAATAGTAGGGCCGTTAATATAAGTGATACCTGCTTCGATGTCGCGCATGGCAGTAAAAGCCCGATTGATATCGCGGGTGTAAACTGAAGAAGAAAGTCCGTAATTGCTATCGTTGAGAATTGCGATCGCTTCCTCAAAAGAACTAACCTCAATTAATGCCACCACTGGCCCAAATATCTCTTCACGGGCAACCCGCATATCGGGAGTTACATCATCCAAAATAGTTGGCTGAAAAAAGTAACCATTTTTCAATTCGCCTTCACTAGCAATTTCTCCACCAATTAAAACCTTTGCTCCTTCCTCACGGGCGATATCCAAATACTTGCTTACCTGTTTAAGTTGCTTTTCATTGACAATCGGGCCAATATCTGTATTAGTGTCATTGCCAGCACCCAAGCGTAACTTACTAGTACGCTCGTAAAGCATGGTGGTAAATTTTTCTTTAATATCACGATGCAAAATCAGGCGACTAGTAGCCGTACACCGTTGACCGGTTGTTCCAAATGCTCCCCACACTGCGCCATCTAAGGCGAGTTCCAAATCGGCATCTTCCATCACCACTTGGGCATTTTTACCACCCATTTCTAGACAGACGCGCTTGTGAGTGCGTCCGCAAGTAGCACCAACAAAAGCACCCGTTTCTGAAGAACCAGTAAACGATACCAAATCTACGTTGGGATGCTCAACCAAAGCTTTCCCCGCTTCTTCTCCTACACCATGCACCAAGTTAATTACTCCTAGTGGTAAACCTGCTTGTTGGAAAATTTCAATTAATTTAGTTGCACAAGCAGAGGTATCTTCAGCAGGTTTGAGGATGACTGTATTACCACACACCAAAGCAGGCATAGCTTTCCAGCAAGGAATTGCTACAGGAAAATTCCAGGGAGTAATTAAGGCACAAACTCCGATGGGCATTCGCACAGTCATGGCGAATTTATTAGACATTTCTGATGGTGTGGTTTGTCCAAATAGTCGCCGTCCTTCGCCAGCAGTGTAAAAGGCACAGTCGATACCTTCTTGCACATCTCCCCTAGCTTCTGTCAGAGGTTTACCCATCTCTCGACTGATTAACTGGGCAAGTTCTTCTTTATGCTGGAGTAATATTTCGCCGACGCGAAAGATGTATTCTGCCCTCGCTGGGGCCGGGACTGTACGCCAACTCCGGTAGGCTTTACGGGCGGCGGCTACTGCTGTATCTACATCATTAACTTGGGAACGAGGAAATGTGGCAACGATTTCGGTTTTGTTTGCAGGGTTACGACTTTCTAAAGTTGCTTCCCCTACAGCACTCAACCATTGACCATCGATGTAATTGCGGCAAGATAGCGGAGTTGTCATATTGAAAATACCTGGATGTACTAATACAACTTCTGTATGAAGAACGAACCGCATAGACGCAAAGGACACAAAGAAAGAAATAAAAAGCCAAAAAAATTTGGCAAGACTCTGCGTACCTTTGCGTTTACTTTGCGTTCCTCTGCGTTTAAAAACGTTACCAATTTTATATAAAGCTGTACTAAGTTTGCTTGCTTTCTAGGTTATCCTCAAGTTTAGAAAATTGGTATAAAAATTAAGGCACTAACGCCAAGACACCCACAGGAGAACCAGAACCACCGCGCAACCTGAGAATTCCGATCGCTAGAGTAGTACCTTTAGGTGGTAACTGATCCAAATTGGTGAGATTTTCTAAAACAATACGCGGTTTTTCCAATACCAGACGATTAGTAGCAAAAGTGTTATCCTGTCCGGGATCTACACCATGAGTATCAATTCCTAATCCAGCGATTTGCCGTTCCTTCAGTAAGAATTGAGTCGCATCGCTACCAAACCCTGGAAAATGGGCAATACCCTGAGCATCATGATTTAGGAACGCACTTTTATCAAACCACTTTTTTTGCCAACCTGTATTCAGTATAACTACGCACCCTTTAGGAATCTCACCATATTCTTCTTCCCAAGCCATAACATCAGCAACAGTCAGGGCATAATCAGAATTTATGGCTGTGGCTTGGCGAATATCTATAACCACCGCAGGTACTACCAGAGATTGGGCGGGGTATTGGTCAATTCCCATACTATAGCTATGAAAGCTATTAGGGGCGTTGATATGGGTAGCGCTATGTTCCCCCAAGGCGAAACCTCGGAGATAATAGCCATCATTATTCAGTTCAGCCACAGTTTCAAATTCTACTGTGGGATCTCCCGGCCACTGGGGAATATCTATGTCAATTACATGACTTAGATGGATAACTCGTGTGTAGGTGATACTATTTTGACCTTGGGGTTGTATCATCCCAGCCTTCTTACTTATATTCAGGGATTTTTTTTAAGGTGCTATCGCCTGAGTTGGGCTATGCCGACGCAAAGATAGTACTACCATTACAACGTTTTTCAATCAATTGAACTGTAATATTTCCAGTCCTAACTCCCTATACTAGTACAAATAATCCCCCCAACTCCTGTAAACTTTAGGTTTTTGGGGGGTTAAAATGTTGCAGCAAAAAGTGAATTAATCTTAGTTAACAACCAATAGGTTAACTTTTGGATTAAGAAAAGATTAAAGTTTTATCGATGTTGAAGATTGCCCATGTAGTGGAATCATAATGACAAACTCCGCACCTTCTCCTGGTGCTGAAATACACTGGATTTGTCCGCCGTGTTTTTGTACGACAATTTGGTAGCTAATTGACAACCCCATACCCGTGCCTTTACCCACGGCTTTTGTAGTAAAGAAGGGATCAAATAAGCGTTTACGTACTTCCTCAGTCATGCCTGGGCCATTGTCGGCAAAGCTAATGATTACACGGTCTTCTTGGATGAAGGTACGAATGCGAATTTGGGGAGAAGTCATTTGTTTAGAGTTGTTTACTAATGACAAATGACTAATGACAAATGACTCCTCTAAAACATCGATCGCATTTGCCAACAAATTCATAAACACCTGATTCATCTCTCCAGGCTGACAGACTACTGGTGGTAGGTTGCCATAGTCTCGGATTACTTGGATTTCGGGATGTCCCGGTTTGGATTTCAGGCGATTTTGCAACAGCAGTAAGGTGCTGTTAATACCTTCATGAATATCTACTGCTTTCGTACCGTCTTCATCAAGGCGAGAAAAATTGCGTAAAGATAGGACTATCTGCCGAATGCGTTCGGCTCCCATGTTCATAGAATCCAGAATTTTGGGCAAATCTTGCTTGAGAAAGTCTAAATCAATGGTGTCAATTTGTTCGTGAATCTTTGGTGTTGCTGGGCAGTAACTCTGTTGATAAAGTTCTACCAAGTGCAACAAATCTTTAGTATATTGACGGGCGTGGCTAATATTGCCGTAAATAAAATTGACGGGATTATTGATTTCGTGGGCAATACCTGCAACCAATTGTCCTAAACTGGACATTTTTTCAGTTTGAATCAGTTGCGCTTGGGTTTGTTGAAGTTCTAGTAATGCAGTTTCTAGCTGCTGGGCTTTGTCTTGGGCAGTTTGGGCCGTGATGCGACTTTGGGTGTAGAGTTTAGCTTGGTCAATGGCGATCGCTAATTGAACTGTAACTGCTTGTAGTAAATCTACTTCGTTGTCTAGCCAAGGCCGGAAGCCCTGATAAGAACCACAACTAAATGCACCTATTTCGCCAGATTGGGTGTGTACGGGTAGCGACATAAAGGCAGTGAAACCAAACTTCTGCAAAAATAGCTGGGCAGTGCCATTACCCACAGTCTCAATATCATTAATGCGGATGATTTCTTTATTCAAGGTTTTGGCGGCGATGAGTTCGATTTCTGCATTAGTTGCTTCTCGATCGTTAAGCAGACAGCCTAAAGAGGAACTTTTTGCTTCGTATACTTTCTCCCAGTAGGGAACCTCAGTATCTTGTCGATACCAAAAGAAGGCGCAGCGATCGATCTGGAATAAGTTACGGATCTCCTGCACTGCGGTTTCTACAATGTAATTGAGATCCAAGGAAGCTCGAATCTGGTTAGAAAGACGATTAAGTAATGCTTCCCGTTGGACGCTTTCTCTGAGTGCGACTTCTGCTTGTTTGCGCTTGATGCCAATGGCAATCTCCTGGGCAGCGAATTCTAGGGCTTTAAAAGTTGATTCTGTCACCATTTGGCGGCAAAACATGGCTATTACCCCTACAGTTTCATCTTCAACAACCAGGGGATAGCCAGCAAAGGCAACCATACCCTCTCGCTTTGCCCATTCTTTGTTACCCACGCGGGGATCTGTCTGCACAGAGTTTGTCTGATGAGGTTTGCCTTCTTCGGCAATTAAACCAATTTTGAATTGACCTACTGGCACATATCTATGGGGCCCATTAATGTGGGTATATATCCCAGAACTGACTTGCAACTCCAATACATTTGTTTTTTTGTTCAGCGTCCAGATGCGAGCAAAGGCTGCATCAAGATGTTCAACTAAAGCGTCAGTGCAACGGCGCATCATATTTTGTAAGCTGTCACTCTGAGTCAGGGCCGCGTCTACCTCGGCACGAAAATTTGCTAAACGCGCCCGTTCTGCTAGAGCTTCTTCTGCTTGTTTGCGATCGGTGATGTCATGGCAAATGCCAACGAAGTTTAGAATATTACCATTAACATCTCTAATAGCAGATGAGTTGCTTGTATGCCATCGCCAAGTACCATCTTTGTGTTCTATCCGGTATTCAATTGCGTCTTGCTTTTGGGTTGTTGTCGCAATTTTTTGGAAATAATCTACACAGATATGTACATCGTCAGGATGTATGAAGGGAATAAAGGATTTGCCTTCAACTTCTGCAACCTCATGCCCAAAAATTTGAGTCCAGTTAGGAGAAACATAGGAAAATATTCCCTCAAGGCTCAGGGCAAAAATAACGTTATTGGCATTTTCAATAATGGTGCGAAACTTGGCATCGCTTTCTACTAGTGCTGCTTGTACTTTGTCGCTGGTGTCGCGGATAAGAACTATGATTTGCTGGTCTGGTAACGGCAATAACCTAGCTTCAAAATTATTATTTCCTTGTAGGAGCGGTAAAGTATATTCAAAACTGACTGAAGATTCAGTTGCAAGGACTTGAGTTATTGCTTGCTGGAAGCGATCGCGAACAACATCTGGTAGGCATTCTCGCAAACTCAAACCCTGACAATCTTCTGTTGTCATATACGAATTATCTATTTTTCCTGGCTTGTAGTCCAGAATATTTCCATCAGCATCAATACGAAAGTACAAATCAGGAAGCACTTGCAAAATTGCTGTAAATTCTGATGTTTTTTGGCGTAACTGTGCTTCAACTAGTTGGCGTTTTGCTGTTTCGGCTTGTAGTTGCTTTTGGGCTTTTGTTAATTCTGCCGCCTGTTTTTGTTCTGTTAATTTGCGTAGACAACGAGATGGATTTGTAGATGCCGAGCAGTTCTCTCTCAGGCTAGGTTGCACTTCTGTTACATCCACACAGTAACCGATGTAACCGACAAAGCTGCCATCTACTGCAAATCGTGGCGCAGCTGTATCTAAAATCCAGCGATATTCGCCATCAGCCCGACGCAGGCGATATTGCCTCTGAAAGGAATCATCCGTAGTAAATGCTTTTAAGTATATATTATTACATCGTAGTCTATCTTCTGGATGGACGCTAGAAGCCCAGATATTGCTTATCTCTTGTCCTCGCGCCGATGCAGACGCGCCTGTTTTTAGATGGGTTCCAGTAAATTCCAACCAATTTGAATTTAAGTAACAATAAAGTGCATTGCATCCAGCCATCCAAATCATCAGAGGAGCAGTATCCGCCTGTCGGCAAAATACTTTTTCATCCTGTGGTATTTCTTCCTCTTCGACTATGATTTGGTTAATGTAGCTCTGCACCTTTTTAGAAAACACTTTTGCCTGCCTGCACTGCCTAAATTATTAAGGTAAGATGTCGGAAAATAGAATTTGTTAATAAAGGGATATCATCTTCATTGCGGTCTGTTATTTATCTTAATACTTTATTTATTTTTATATCTGCAATAATTACTTTTCTCTTGTAAATAAAATTAAAAAATGCTGAAGTTATGATTAAGATTAACTTCATACTATTCGTTAAAATTAAACTATTCATCTATCAGGAAATTATTCGGCTATGTTTATTCTTAAAATTACCTTTAAATTCATCTGAGCTATATAATCACATTGGACAAAACCTTATTTAGCTTCACAAAAACTATATGACTTGCCATGACGCGATTACATCTTTATCAGAAATTCACAATAATCAGTAATTTCATATCAAATAAATATTGATTTTTTATCAAGAAGAATTCAGCATGAATTAAAGTCCTGGCTACTATCAGTCACGGCTATAAAAACAAAACCCATCTCCGTGGGTTTGAAATTTTTGATATTTCATATTTTCCGGGTAAGTAAACTTTGCTTGTGTAGTAGCAAATTATATTTACCTAATGTTTTTCATAAATCCTCTTAGAATGATTAGTCTAACAATTCAATGCCCACATCTATACTAACTAAGCTGTTCTGAACTTGTGGGTGTATAAAAACCTACTTTAATTATTCGGATTTCTGTTAGCGGTAGTGGGGCTTTAGCCCATTCTGACTTCTGAATTCCTTTTCAACTTTCCCTGAAAAACCCGATTTTTCAAAATGCTTCATCCTAAAATCGCAAATTAAATGAGAGAGATGCTAAATGTGATATCAACAGGTTGCAACAATGGCTAGCCTTCGCATTTTATATGTTATAAAGCTCACAGAAATTAATGTTAGGCGGGAACTACTTTATGGAACCAGATAAACTAGGCCGTTTTAAGGAGTACGGCGAATTCATCCTCCGAAAGATAGATTCTGTGCCCCAGCACCCTTCAAAACAAGAAGATTGGGTTCCAGCTAGTCTTGATGACTGTCTCCTGCATCTGCGGTCAGCTGCCCAGAAAACTGTAGACCTTGCAACTTCACCTGTCAAAATTGGGGTGATGGGGGAATTCAGTAGTGGAAAAACTTTACTTTTAGGCAGTCTAATTGGATATGCAGATGCTTTACCAGTCAGTGAAAACCCCACTACAGGTAATGTTACCGCAATACATATCATTCCGCAAGACGACTTTGCAACTACTCAATTAAGTAATTTTACTGTAGAGTATCTTTCTCACGAAGGGGTACATGAGTGTCTACGCTTCATGCTAGGGGAAGCCCATAAACGCACGACAGCAGCAGGGCTTCCTCCGATACCAGTATCAAAACTTAACTCTGGCAAAGATATTATTGGTTGGTGTGAGGAAGCTTGGAATAGTAGTAACAATTTAGAGCTACGTTATTTACTGCGGGAGTTGGTATTATTCCTCCGAGCTTATCAAGCTTATGGGGAAGTTATGTGTGGTGGGCACTACCAGATTGATGCTACTACCGCCCGTGAGGGGCTACAACTGGTTGAACAGCCAATGGCAATCCAAAGTCTGAAATTTGAGGATTTACCGCCAGCGCATATCCGATTGCCGAGTCCACCCCAGAGGCTACCAACAAAGTTATTGCAGAATAGCTTTCCACTCATCCGCCGTGTAGATATCGATGTGAAAATCTCACGGGAAATTTGGGATTTTAATGGTGCTGCTAAATTTATTCTGATCGACTTTCCGGGATTGGGGGCTGCTAATTCGGGGGCTAGGGATACCTTTTTGTCGCTGCGAGAATTAGCAGAAGTACAAACAATTTTGGTATTGCTCAATGGTAAATCTCCCGGTAGCGATCGCGCCAACAAAATTTTCACCATGATGCAGCAGCAGCGACCGGGACAAGACCTGAAAGATTTGATTCTCGTCGGTGTAGGTCGCTTCGATCAACTGCCTTTAGATAGTGAAGGTGGCGAAAGAGAACTCGACCAACTGATTGAAGATAGTTCACATTTAAAAGAGGAAAGCGTTTTCCAAAAACTCAAAGTTCTGCAAACTACTATTGACGGCGCAGAAGCCTTTACAACCCAAAAAGACCGGATCGTTTTACTGTCGCCATTGTTGGGATTGGCTGAATTAGCAAAACGTTCTAGTACAGTCAAAGCCGGCTCACCAGATTTTTTGGCTAACTTAGATTATCCTGATTACCTAGATCGGTCTAAACGCCTACAAGATAAATGGGAGTTATTAAGCGAACGGCTATTAGACACCGATCCCCGCAGTAATTTAGGCAAACAGCTAGGTTACTTTGGTCAAGATGGCGGACTTAGTAAGCTGCGGGAATTGATTCAAACTCACGTAGCAACTCACGGTTTGAAGCAATTATATGAAGATACTCGCAGAGCATCTGATGTAGTGAGTCAGCAACAAGACCACTTGAAAGACATCATAGATGAAATTCACGAGCAAGGTATCCCCACAGGAGACAGCCCCGCCTTTCTTGAGTTGCGCTATGTAGTCGAAAGCTTGGATAAAATCTACAGGAATTTTCAAAAAGATTTGGGGACGGAACCACTTAAAGATCGGCGCGGTGTTGTCGTCAGCGATGTAGTTAAAGACGAACTCACTTTTAGAATCCTCAATTGGAACCAGTGGACTTTACTCTTCAACAAAGCCAACAATGGAGCGATCGCTCTGGCGGAATCTAAAGGTGCAGCCGGGAAATTATTCGATCGGGGAAATCGTGTAAATACTTCCCTACCAACCAAGAGTGATGATTTTTATCCAGTATTTGAAAAAACCGTTCAGGAAGTAGAAGATTTTGCCCGCGATCGCATCCATCAAGCAGTGGTAGATTTGTTAAACCAATTGTCAAATTATGTAGCCCCAGAACGCGAACAATTACAGGCATTTTTCCATCCAGATATGGAACAAGAAATTGAAGAGAAATTTGGTTTTGAAGATGCCGATCTCTTTTACAAATTATTACTCGGATGCGATCCTAACGAATGGAAGGAAGCAATTATTTCGGAAATCGGTAGTAAAGATAAAAGCGTTGCACCTGAAACCATATTTCCGTTAGCGCGTCAAGACGAGAAACACAACGTTGGTCAAATCTTTGACTGGGCACCAGAAAAAAGTCAGGGTTTATCTAGGTCGAGCAATCACCAACTTTTAGTACTGCGACTGCGAGATGAAATTACTGCTAGCGCTAGTCTCCATCTTGTGCAGTATGTTAGCGAAGTTAATCAGCAAATTAATTCGGAACTAGAAGGTATTTTGGATCAAATTATTCCTAGTTTGCAAAACCTTTCAAAAAAAGAAACTTTGCTGAGATATTTGGCGGCTGGGGACTTACCACCAGAGGTAGCAATTCCTACTTGGTTACAGATTCTTTCAGAAATTGCTTCTGTTTCTTACTTAGATGTGTGAGATGAGCTAACTCAGAAAATAACTGATTGCGATCGGGTGATATGAGGATATTTTTGTGAGACGTGATGCGATTTTTTATACAATTTTCAAGCGTGTCCCTGGGTTGCTATTCGAGTTAGTAGAACAGCCTCCAGCCGAAGCTGCTAGCTATCGCTTTGAATCAGTTGAAGTTAAAGAACCAACATTTCGGATTGATGGCGTATTTTTGCCTCCACCTGATGCAACATCTCAGACGATCTTTTTTGCTGAGGTACAATTCCAAAAGGATGAGTTATTGTACCATCGGTTTTTCTCCGAATCGATGTTGTATATGTATCGGAACCCATCGCTTTATGATGACTGGTATGGGGTGATTATTTTACAGTCTCGCAGCTTGGAACCTGAAAAAACCACTATTCACAGATCGTTACTGAACAGTTCACAAGTACAAAAAATTTATTTGGATGAGTTAGGTACTCCTGATGAGCAAAAAGTAGGTATCAGTTTGATGCAGTTGACTATTGCCTCAGAGACTCAAATGGTGCAAGACGCGAAACGTTTAATTGAGAGGGTGCAACAAGAACAGATAACTGTTTTAGCGAAGAAAGAGATAATAGATGTAATCACAACAATTGCTGTTTATAAATTTTCAAACTTAAGTCGTGAAGAGGTAGAGGCAATGTTAGGAGTTAAGTTAGAAGAAACGAGGGTTTATCAAGAAGCTAAACAAGAGGGACGACAAGAAGGACGAGAAGAACTAAAACTTGAACTTGTACCTCAGCTATTAGCTAGTGGTATGTCGATGGAAAACGTTGCCCAATTACTGAATTTAACCATTGAACAAGTAAGACTTGCAAATGAGCAAGAATCTTCAAGATCAACTTAGGAACTACCGCCAATTTTCATAGCGTAGCCCAATCTATGCATCGCGCCAGATAAAAAAGCCAGTGCTAAAGAGAATCAGTGGTACAAGACCTACGATTAAAATTCTTCACCACAAAGATTCTCTAAATTTGTCATTTTTATGATAAAAAACCATAGTTTTTAGCTAGCTATAAAACAAACAACAGAAAGTGATATTGTAATGAACCCTTTCCAACTCAACAAATATAGCGATCGAGAACCAGAAAAACAACAAAAAAGATTTCCGGGATGGTTTGCTTTAGATTTTGGTACGTCGAATTCCACAGTTACACTCTTCGATCCAATTGAAGTACCGATCGCAGAAATTCTCCCCAAAGAGCAAGAAATGCGGTTGCGCGATCGCTTATCAGAATGGCTAAGTTCCCCCGCTTCAGTGGCTTTACCAGATGTCAGCGATGACGATTGGGCAAAATTCATCACAGAAATTAGCAAAAATCTGGAGATAGATCCAAGAAAGTTGAGTGAAGTATTTGAAAGTGACAATAAAGAGCGCTTTTTAGAAGCAATTCGCCAAATTGAGCTTTCTTTAGGAAACAGTGAGAGATTCCGCCGGGCTGTCAGCAAAAAACTTTACCAAATCTATCATGAGGTATTCCGCGTTCCTACCCTAGAGTCGCAAAATTTGATCCCAGTTGTGCTGGATATCGATCGCCGCGATACGGAAATTCCCAGCGAATTGGAAATTTCGCAGCTAGGGGACTTAAAACTGCGGATGGGCAGGGAAGCTAGAGATAACCGCAAAAAAGCGATCGCTCAAGGTACAAGTAGTTCTTTAAAGGAAATTATCAGCAGATTTCACCATTCACCCAAACGTTATTTTGGTCAGGAGCGATCGTTTTCAATTATTGTAGATGGTGAAGAAGAAATGATTACTGCTAACCAACTAATTCAATCTGCTTGGGCGCATTTAATCGAGTTAACTGAAGATTATCGCCAACGCGCCCAACGCAGGTTTTCAGAAGGGACTTTTTTAACAGCAGTTGTTACTTACCCCACTGTCGCCCCACCAGTTGTTCGCAAGGAAGTTAAGGAATTTGTTGAGCAATTGGGAATCGATGATGTTCAAACTGCTTATGATGAAGCTGTTTCTGTGGCAATATTCTTTTTATGGCGAGAATTTGGCGGTAATCTTAATATTGGCATCGAATCATTCAAAACTCGTTGCCGTCAAGCAGGAAATAAATGGTCACAAAATGTCCTCGTTTTAGATATTGGTGGGGGAACCACAGATTTAGCTTTAATTGAACTGACTTTAGAAGATAAAACCCCTACTTTTGCCGATTATGAAGACCGAGGTTTAGGAGGACGTTACTATAAACTTACTCCCAAACTATTAGGTTCATCCGGTCATTTACAGTTAGGTGGTGAGTTAATTACGCTGCGGATTTTTAGATTATTAAAAGTTGCGATCGCAGACTTTTTATTGACAGCAGTAACGACAGGCGATCTTGAAAGCGAAAAGCTAGAAGATTTAATTAGCTCTGAATTAAACGAGCGCTTTTTAGAACAAGGCAAATTCAAAAGTGGCAGTCTTTTAAAATGTCTAGATAAGGAGAATCCAGAAGGCGATATTGCTTACAAAGATGCCCTAGATACTGCCGAGAAAGTATTACCTACTCGTTGGCAACAATCACCCCAACGCCTGCAATCCTTTTATATCCTTTGGGATTATGCAGAAGCCGCTAAACTTAAACTTGGGCAAAAAGCGCCAACAGATAATTCTCTATTAACCTTCACACTTTCTGAACAACAAATTTCCGAACTGCTCAACCAAAGCGCCGTTAAATTGCAAGTCAAAGATCCAAATAACATCTGTGTTACTTTAGATAATCGGCAATTTGAACGAGCCGCCGTTTCAGGAATTAAAGAAGCGATCGGTATTGCTAAAGGATTGATGGAAAGTCGCTTGCGTCCCGACGATCTCACCAAAGATTCTTGGAATTCTCAAAAAGTTGATTGGTTAATTCTATCTGGCAAAACTTGTAATTTAGACATAGTACAGCGCCAAATCTATCAAGAATTTAGTAAATCTCCATATTTTGTGTGGAATCCAGAACGAATTACATTTGTGTTGGAATTTACCAAATTAGCCACCTCCGCAGGTGCTTGCTATGCCGAGAAATTGCGAAGATTAAGATTCGATCCAGAAGAGTCTAAAAGCTTACTGCGTAAGGGAGCTAACCAACTAGAAATTGATGTTAAAAACCTATTTTATTATTTACCTTGCAACTTCAAACGTAAAACTCAAAGTAACGATTTACTAACTATATTCAAAGCTGGACAAGAACTCTATCAACTCGCACATTGGGAAACTGTCGCTAAGGTTCGTACTGCATGGCAAGGAATCCAATTAACTAATATTATTTACCGTCAAGACTACGAAGATGGAGATTTACGACTCTGGGGTAGCTTCGACGGCAAAAATCTCATGAATAAACTGGGAATGCAAGAAGCAGAGTTTCTGAAAAAAATAAAAGTCCAGTTTGAAATTGACCAAACCCTTGAATTTAATGTATTGCTTTGTCAGGGAAACCCCCATTATTTAATTGATATTCCCGGCATTGAGTTGGAATCGGTTATTTCAGAAACATCGCCGCTATTTGCTGATGGTAAATTGAACTGGAATATTGCTGTTGAACGTTTCAATAAAGATTTAAACGATGGTGATATTGCCGTCAATGTTCTTGAGTCTGCAACTGTCGATCAACCAGATGCCTATCATCTTGTATTTGAAGTAGGAAATGATGGTAGTAAATTGTTCCAAAAATTTCACTATTTACGCGATGGTGTGACAGAACCAGGAATTGGATTAATTAGTAATCCTTTACCTCCATTCCCGCAAACTGGCCAGCACACGTTCTATATTTATCAAACAGATGCGGAAACCAACAGCAAAAAATGGATAAGAATTGGCGCACTTAGTAAACCAGATGTGACAACAGATTATCCTTGCCAATATCGGGTAACTCTTGACAATCAAGGTATTTTACGGATGCACGCTGGCGAAGTCCCTTATTGGACATCAAACAGTCAAGAATGCTTAAAAGAAGAGGGATGCGTTTATATTGCTGAATTAGAATTGCAGCCCAATGAAGTTGATAAAGAACGCGATCCATTTTGCGGCATACATTAACTCTTGCATTAAACCTCTGCGTTCCTTTGCGTTTACTCCGCGCCCCTTTGCGTTTAAAAATATTAATTTTTTCAACGCAGAGGAACGCAAAGTTTTGCCAAATTTAATTCGCTAAAAAAATATTTGGAGGTGATATTTATGCAGCACTTGCGTCAATTATTAGAGATAGAAAACTCAGAGTTAGCCCAGTTACTGCGGTTTAGTTTGTATGGACTAGAGGCTACTTTAAATCAGGCTCGCACAGAATTTCCACTAGATCCAGGATCTAAAATATGCGATGAAGTGCTGCAAGAACTTCATAACCTATTGCAACCTGCACCCCTACAGCCAGATATTGGTTGGGAAGATCCGCCAGATGATTTAAAACTAAATCACCTGCGAGAAGCTTTCGATTCTGACTCAGAACTTAATTATTATCTGGGTAATTCCCAACTGCAAAGCACAACGGATTCTGATTTGTGGAATGAGATTCAACGCAAGCTGCTGCGAGTACCAGAAGATTTGGCTGCAACTTGGCGATCGCGCACTTTAGATTTAGCTCAAGAAGTTGGTGCGATCGCAGATCATTCTAACCTCTATCAACTTCCCTTTATCCGAGACGAAATTATCTACCCTGGACTTAGTGGTACTGTTCAAACTCAGGGATTGACTTTGTATCAACAAGCACTTTCAAATTCTAAAATTCCCCAAGGTAATGTCTCTGATTTACCAGCAGCATTCCTATTTTTATACATGAATTTTATCGAAATAGATCCAGATTTACATCATGCTTTAAAGAGCGTTTTTAGCTTCGATGTCATTTCCTTGCACTCCAAAACAGAACAACGCGATCAATATATTGATGCTTTAAGCGATCGCTTCCAACGCACCCAAAAAGCTGAAAAAAACACCGATCCCCTATCAATTCTCCGTGCTTGGATTGACATGGATGAAGCAATACATTCCCTAGTATTCGTACCACCGGCTGAACGCTATTCTTGGTGGGGAAAGCTACAACATGAATCACGGCGCATTTTGAAGAAAGTCGCTGATGAAGCTATTAATGCAGGTAATGAAGTGCGAATTCGCCAATTATCGGGACTTTATGCGGATATCTGTGCTTCATCCAAGGATGACTTACAACTAGACTGTGGTGGTATTCCTGGCGAAGTCTTAACTTGTCTGCGAGTATATGCGCGAATTAATCAAGAAGAATCTCCAGGTCGTGTAATATTTCGCTCATCACGCTAAGAGAATTTCCCCATAAAGGAAAGGCAGACGATTTTACAAATCGCTGCCTTACCTAATCATCTAATGAAGGTGTAAAAACGTTTAAATCTAAAGGATGCCCCAGAAGTGTAAAATCCCTTGGCCAGAAAACACTTCAAGCGCAACAGCAGATAGAAAACCAATCATTGCAAAACGACCGTTCCAGTTTTCGCTCTGAGGAGTAAAGCCCCAGCGCAAAGCATTAGGATCTTCTGGAATCGAACCCGTAGTCTTCTTAACGTCTGCCATAAATAATACTCCGAGCTTTTATGTTGTAACAGTTATAACTGCCTGTAAAGTAATGTAACAGATTTTTACAAGATTGCAACATAAAATCAAGGCAAAATTCAGTTAGTGAATATATATTACAAAAACTGCCTACGGCGGCAAGCTACGTGCCAAACAGCTAAATACGATAATTTTTGGAGAGTTGTTGCAATTTTTACGAGCTTTGCCTGTATTTGCTAACCTAGTCCAAAGCCATCACATATTTTGTTACTTCCCAAGGTTCAGCAATGTCAGTAAAACAATTATCTCTATTCGATCGACAACCAGAAGATTCAAATAAATTTTTTGCTCGTAAAAGACCCTGGTCAGCAGCCAAACATCGGATAATGCTGAAATATATACAGGCTCATTGCTATAATTTGGGCGGCAGCAAATCCTATCAATCTATGTATATTAACTATGTAGAAAAATTGATGGAATAACTTGGGATGGTTTTCCAGAAACTATAGTTGATAAAAACACTAAATAAGTATCATCTGTAAAATAGTTTGAATATGTCCTTAAATGATTATCAAAAGTCCTCTGCGATATCCTGGTGGTAAGTCAAAAGCAATAAATCAGATAGCTGAATACTTACCAGATAGCTTTTCAGAATTTCGAGAGCCTTTTGTGGGTGGTGGTTCTGTATTCATTGATTTAAGACAAAAGTTTCCACATATCAAAATTTGGATTAACGATTTAAACCGCGAACTATTTTTATTCTGGAAAATTGCCCAATCTGATATCGCTCAGTTAGTTCAAGAAATTCGACATATTAAACTAAAATATACAGATGGTAAACTGCTCTTTGCAGAACTTACTACTGTAGATGTAAATAATTTATCTGATTTAGAAAGAGCAGTTCGTTTTTTCGTCCTCAATAGAATAACCTTTTCAGGAACTGTAGAATCAGGTGGCTTTTCCCAAGAAGCTTTTCATAAAAGATTTACTAATTCTTCGATAGAACGCTTAGAAAAACTAGAAGGTATTCTATCAGAAAATGTCCAAATTACTAATCTTGATTACAGTCATCTATTAAAATCAGCAGGAGAAGATGTATTTTTATTTTTAGATCCACCATATTTTAGTGCTACAAAATCAAAGCTATATGGTAAAGATGGTGACTTACACACGTCTTTTGAACATCAGAGATTTGCTGAACTTTTGCAACAATGCCATCATCGCTGGCTAATAACCTACGATGACTCACCGCAAATTCGAGAAAATTTTCAATGGGCTAATATCTCAGCGTGGGAATTGCAGTATGGCATGAATAACTATAAGCAGAGTGGTGCAGCTAAAGGAAAAGAATTATTCATTACTAACTACGAAGTTAAACTTTATTTGGATAAAAAAGCAAAAAATCAGAAGCTTGTTAATCCAGCTTTGCAGTTGAGCCTTGATATTTAAACCTAATTTTAATAGCGGTCAATTTTCCGGTAGGATAGCTCCCATACCCTTCAACCTAGCTACACCCTACCAAACCACAAACTTTCTTCTATGACAACTTCCCCAATCCCTGCTCAAGAATCGTCTGCTAGCTGGTATATGCTGCTGCAACAATTAATAGATGGCCAATCCTTGTCTCGTACTCAAGCTGCTGAATTGATGCAAGGTTGGCTTAGTGAAGCGGTTCCCCCTGAGTTATCAGGGGCTATTTTAACAGCGCTGAACTTTAGAGGCATTTCTGCCGATGAATTGACTGGTATGGCTGAAGTATTACAATCTCAATCAAAATTGGGGACTGGGGACTGGGGACTGGGGACTGGGCAAAAATCCAGCCAATCTCTAATCCCTGTAATAGATACCTGTGGCACTGGTGGAGATGGTTCATCAACCTTTAATATTTCTACAGCCGTTGCATTTGTAGCTGCTGCATCTGGCGTAGCCGTTGCTAAACACGGCAATCGTTCAGCTTCAAGTCTGACGGGGAGCGCAGATGTGTTGGAAGCCTTGGGTGTAAACTTGAGTGCATCCAGTGACAAGGTGCAAGCCGCATTACAAGAGGTGGGGATCACTTTTTTGTTTGCACCTGGTTGGCATCCAGCACTGAAAGCGGTTGCCCAATTGCGGCGGACTCTCAGGGTAAGAACGGTGTTTAATTTGCTGGGGCCGTTAGTAAATCCTTTGCGTCCAACTGGGCAAGTAGTGGGGCTATTTACTCCCAAACTTTTGGCGACTGTTGCCCAAGCATTAAACAATTTGGGCAAGGAAAAGGCGATCGTTTTACATGGACGAGAAAAACTTGATGAGGCTGGGTTAGGAGATGAAACTGATTTAGCGGTTTTATCAAATGGAGAAGTGCAGGTAACTACCATCAATCCCCTAGATTTGGATCTAACACCTGCTCCCATAGGTATGCTTCGGGGTGGCGATGTCAAAGAGAATGCGGTGATTCTTAAGGCGGTACTCCAAGGTAAGGGAACTCAGGCGCAACAAGATGCGGTTGCCTTAAATGCGTCGTTGGCGCTGCAAGTAGCGGGTACGATCGCACTCCTAGATCACGCCCAAGGGATTAAAATCGCTAGGGATATCCTACAAAGCGGGGCTGCTTGGACGAAGTTGGAGCAGTTAGTTGAGTTTCTGGGGGATTGATTTGCGATCGCAATTGCGGGCGAAACTCTACTACATTCCGTTTAATGGTGACATCGTAGTTACCAAAAAAGTCATGTCCTAAAAGTCCAGTTTCTAGATCCGCACCTGCGATCGCTACTGGTACTTTATTTACTATTACCCCACCAACTGCCATCGAATTAACATAGCCCACAGGAAATTCTACAGCCCTAGAACTAGCGGTATTTGCCTTAGCTCTCCCCACTGTCACGATTCCCAAAGCATTGGCCATCTCTTGGGTGATGACAGTGCCACTGGCTCCCGTATCCACAATCATCTCAAATTGTTGCTGGCCATTGAAAGTGACTTCCACAATTGGCGTTCCACCAAGTCGCCTTTTAATTGGGGCTGTAAACACTTCCTGATCTGGAATCACTACTGCTGATGACGGCAAAGCTGGTTTTATTGATAACGGTTTTGTTTCTTCTGGAGGCGAAGTATACTTTGGTGTGATTGCTGTTTGAGGAACCACAACTACTATCCTCTTCGGTTCGGCAAGACGCACAGGGCGAGGAGCAGCTTGTTGTTGAGCATATTTAATTTGGTGGCGATATTCAGTGATTTTGGTTTGAGCGATCGCAAATTCCGGGCTTTGTCGCCGGACTCTTTCCATCAACGCGATCGCATCCTGGTACTGATTCGCCACCAAAATCCAATCACCTGGAGATTGAGCAGAACGGCTGATACTCCAAGCGCCAACCGCTTTGTCTAACCCCTGTTCAAAAAGACTTGGTTCGCTTTCAGACGGCTCTAGCGGCTGTACTTCTGGGGTAACTGCTGGTGTTGGTGGTTTGACGGCAGGTTCTACTGATGCCAAATCCCCAATTGGCGCGGGTTGCTCATTGCCACCAGCCACAGTGTTCCGTTTGTCTTCACTACAGGCAACACACAAAACCGCAAGAGCGCTTGATACTAAAATTAGGGTTGCACGGGAAAAAAAAGACTGAAGCATAATTAATTTTAACCGCCCTAGCTTTGCCAAATCCACTCCCGCCACTTTAAATTCCCAATTTAATTTTAATTAACTATCCAAAAAACTCCCAATTCCCCAACTCATGGGATAATTAACAATCGCAGTATTGGGGACAGGGGACTAGGTGGGGAAGAGTTTTCCCAATCCCCAATCCCCAATCCCCAATTCCCAATTCCCCAATTTACTATGCCCCTGACTGACGCAATACCTGCTTTACTTGTCTTGGCAGATGGAACTACTTATCGCGGTTGGTCTTTCGGTGCGACGGGAACCGCGATCGGAGAAGTGGTGTTTAACACTGGCATGACCGGATACCAAGAAGTCCTAACTGACCCTAGTTACTGCGGTCAGATTGTCATTTTTACCTATCCTGAATTAGGCAATACTGGGATTAATCTTGAAGATGAGGAATCAGATGGCCCCCAAGTGCGGGGTGCGATCGCTCGAAATATTTGTCAACGACCAAGTAACTGGCGATCGACACAATCCTTACCAGACTACCTCAAACAAAATCAAGTACCGGGGATATACGGCATCGATACCCGTGCCCTCACCCGCAAAATTCGGATGTTTGGAGCCATGAACGGTGGCATTTCCACAACCATTCTCGATGAGGCGGAATTGCTAGAACAGGTACAGGCGGCTCCCAACATGGCGGGATTAAATCTGGTTCGAGAAGTCACCACCTCAACAGCTTATGAGTGGTCAGATCCCACAATTCCAGCTTGGGAATTCAACTGCGAGGCTGTGGAAAATCCTGGGGAAGCCTTTACTGTTGTAGCTCTTGACTTTGGCATAAAACGCAATATTTTGCGACGCTTAGTAAGTTACGGCTGTCGGGTAATTGTTGTGCCTGCTGATACACCACCAGAAGAAATCCTCAATTACAATCCAGATGGTGTGTTTCTTTCTAACGGGCCGGGCGATCCGGCTGCTGTCACTGGAGGGATTGCAACTGCTAAAGCGCTTTTGTTAAGTCAAAAGCCTATTTTTGGTATTTGCATGGGACATCAAATCTTAGGTCATGCATTAGGGGCAGAAACCTATAAACTTAAATTTGGTCATCGTGGTTTAAATCAGCCTGCTGGATTACAACAACGGGTAGAAATTACCAGCCAAAACCATAGTTTTGCGATCGATCCAGATTCTTTACCTACGGCAGTTGTAGAAATCAGCCACCTGAACTTAAACGATCGCACCATTGCCGGAGTCCGTCACAAATCTCTACCTGTATTCTCCGTACAGTATCACCCAGAAGCTAGTCCTGGCCCCCACGATGCTGATTACTTGTTTGAGCAATTTGTTCAAGCGATGCGAACAGCCCGTCAAGCCGCAACAGCCGAGGTGAAGTAAAAATGGGGAATAGGTGGGGAGCAGGGGGCAGGGAGCAAGGGGGAGAATAAAAATAAAAATTATCTCTTTCCCTTCCTCTCCCTGCTCCCCGCCCCTCTGCCTCTTGTGCCCAATGCCCCAAAAGATTGTAGACAACTTGCTCAAAAACCATCTATACTTGAGCGTTCACTTTAACTCATGAGGAGGGAATTATTGCTGAGCCACTGAATCTAACCGTTAGCCTGAGAGGCACTCGTGAAGTCCGGGATAACTGCCAGCTATTCCGCCTCACAGGTTTGTTAGATGCGTTTTCTGAACCAACATTTCGTAAAGTACTTGGCAGCAAGATTGAAGAGGGCCCTAAGCATATTATTTTGGATCTCTCACAAATCGACTTTATTGATAGCTCTGGCTTGGGTGCTTTGGTACAACTAGCCAAGCAAGCTCAAACTGCTGAGGGCACTTTGCAAATTGTCACGAATGCCCGTGTAACTCAAACGGTGAAGCTTGTTCGCCTAGAAAAGTTTCTCTCCCTGCAAAAATCAGTTGAAGAAGCTCTAGAAAACGTCAAGTAGCCTTGATTGCTTGAACCAAATCGATTCAGCTATCCAGATTCAACATCGGGTAGCTTAATTTTTAAAACTTCTGGCAGAAAACCTCTCTCCTGGTGGGCTACGGTGTACAGACATATCTGTACAAAACCCAAAATCGTTGAAGATCCCCCTAAATCCCCCTTCTTAAGGGGGACTTTAAGAGACTTTTGCCCCCCAATTTGTCGGGGGGTTGGGGGGATCAAAAGCTTGTGAGTCCACTCTCAAAGACTTGTGTGTACACCGTAGCTCCTGGTGGGAGAGGCAAAAAACCAGTTGAGTTATTATGTTTAAAGTTGAGCAATAACTAAAGATAAGTACTTGGACAGAATGAATTACACTATGTCATTGCGAATGAAGCTTACGCGGTAGCGTCTCTATAAGTTGCGTAATGACTGTAAATATTTTTTCCAACTATTTATAGACACCCAGTTCTTGGGTAAATGATTATTGGGCAGAATATCGGATAAACAATCAAGTCTGAAAAAATTGTAGAAAATACAAAGTCAGCAGATTTGTGTATAGGTAAAGTTGACTTGATACTGTATAGTTAGAAATTGTCGCTTACTAAGTAAGCATGACAATGGGATTTAGTAACAGCGTGTATTTGATGTCAAAATTTTACCCTATCTTAGATACAGACCACAATAATTAGGCAAAATTTGGTTCATAGGCATTGACATCAGGGTGATTTAAAATGCCAACTCTCAGTCAAAATGATGAAATTAGGAAGCAATTTTGATAGTATTGATTATGCTAAGTATACTATCATGGCACACTTCAGAAAAATCAGTCTTTGCGAAGAATGCCTGCCAAATCTAGCCCGTCAAGGAATGATTTATTTGTGAAGTCACAGGAGGAACTATTAGATGGACAAGATGAAACTCCTAAGCAGAGTTTATCTTGGACTCAAGCACTCTTGGCAACCACAGGGCCATTCCAACAGATTTCCCTCTCACAAGTGCAACAAATTTCTCCTACTGCTTTAGCATATTTGGGGGATGCAATTTATGAGTTGTATGTTAGAATGTTCTATCTGCTGCCATTGCAGCGGTCAGGAATTTACCATCGGCTGGTAGTGGAGCAGGTAAGAGCAGAAACACAAGCGCTACATTTGCGATCGCTAACTCCTCATCTGAGGGACACCGAATTAGATATTGTCCGACGGGGTAGAAACGCCGCTACAGGCCGCCCTAAGCGACTCAATCCCGAAATTTATCAACAGGCAACTAGTCTAGAAACCTTAATAGGCTATTTATATCTCACCGATTACCAGCGTCTAACCGAACTGTTGCAAATGCTTCATGTAGAAAAAGAGTGAAAGCTCAATTTCACAACAATAGGTACAGCAGTAGATTAGGTTCCAGAAATTCAGGTAATCGGTATGTTCAACCATAAGCTATATCCATAAATCAAATGCAGAATCAACCGAGAAAAATCATCAACACTTCTACTAGCGAACCCAATCGTGGGAAACCGATAAAAATTAAGGGGAAGCGCGTTGTTAGTAATCCCACTCGCAATCCCCGGAAAATAGATAGCAACCCTATCTCTGCTGCTAATCCCACTCGCAATCCCCGGAAAATAGATAGCAACCCTATCTCTGTTGCTAATCCCACTCGTAATCCCCGGAAAGTAGATAGCAACCCTATCTCTGTTGCTAGTCCCACTCGTAATCCTCGGAAAGTAGATAGCAACCCCATTTCTGGCAACTCCCGACAACGAAATAGCAACTTCTCCGAGTCACCTGTATCTACACAACCGATAGAAGAAGATAACGATCTCATCTACGGTCGTCATCCAGTACTGAGTGCGTTGCAAAAACAGCGCAATCTCAACCGCATCTGGATTATTACCCGGCTGCGCTACGATCCCAGCTTCCACCATTTTCTCCTGCAAGCTAAGGAAAATGGCACAGTTATTGATGAGGTTGAACCCAAGCGCTTAGACTATCTCACCAATGGGGCTAATCATCAAGGTGTGGCAGCACAAACTGCTCCTTACGCCTACATTGAATTGCCCGATCTCATTGAACAGTCTAAATCTGTAACCGATCCCGTAATAGTAGTAGCTGACGGAATTACAGATCCCCACAACTTGGGAGCAATTATTCGCACCGCCGAAGCAATAGGCGCTCAAGGATTGGTGATTCCTCAAAGAAGAGCATCTGGGATCACTTCTACTGTAATGAAAGTGTCAGCAGGCGCTTTAGAAAACTTTGCTGTAGCTAGAGTTGTCAACCTCAGCCGCGCCTTAGACGAATTAAAAGAAGCTGGCTTTTGGATTTACGGCACTGCTACAAGTGGAAGCGAACCCGTGCATACTGTGAATTTCAAAGGGCCAATCGTTTTGGTAATCGGTTCAGAAGGCGAAGGTCTGGGTATGTTGACTCAACGTTCCTGTGATTTTTTAGTATCGATTCCTCTGCAAGGTAAGACTCCTAGTCTGAATGCATCTGTAGCAGCAGGGATGGCGCTTTATGAAGTTTATCGCCAGCGATCGCTAAATACGCTTTATTTAGATAAGTTACAAAAAATTTCTTTGAAAAAATAACAGTAACAGAGTATAAAGAAATGTAAAAGATAATAAAGCAACATATCGTTTAACACCCTGTAGACGTTTATAAATCGGCTAAAACCATGAAAACCATTTGGCATAACCTCAAGGAAGTGTTGATCAACACATTCGACTACCTCGGCTTGGCTTGGTGGGTAGAGATTGTGACGCAAAATCCCCGATGTACTTATTACTTTGGCCCATTTCTGAGTTCTTCTGATGCAAGATTGTCAAGCAATGGATACATAGAAGACTTAGAAGCCGAAGGAGCTACGGGAATTTCTGTGCGTGTCAAACGTTGCAAACCTAATACCTTAACAATTGCTGAAGACTTGGGGGAAAGATTTGACCGCAAAGTACAGCCTGCCTTTGGCGGTCAAATTTAAGTTAGGCGAAAATCAAGATAATTCGTAATGACGCTCTTTACGAATTACGAATTACCTGCGGATGTTCTTCCAGCCAACGATCGATATCATTCAGCACCTGCTGGGGGACTTCCCACGGGAAAAGGTGGGCGGTGTTTGGATAGCACTGCCACTGAGAATTTGGGAGATGTTGAGCGGTTTGTAAGCTGGAATCAGATGTGATGTGACGGTCTCGATCGCCAGCAAGTACTAAACTTGGACATTGGATTTGTGGCAGTTCTGGAAGCCGATTGTATCCCGATTGAATTGCACTGTAGAGAGCGCGAGTAGCAGCAGGAGAGGTTTGCAGATAAGCTGGTACTGCTTCCTTGGCGATATAGTGGTAAGTTGTGGATGTATGTTGTTGGATTAGGTAGCGGAAAAGCGATCGCTTGCCAAAAGTTTCAATATTCCATTGCCAACTCGGTTTTATATAGTTTAATAGGCCAGCAACGCCAGTATATAAATTATCTTGCCAAGTTATAGGAGGATGGCTACCACGGGGTTTTGCGGCTGTCGCCACCAAAATCAGCCCAGTAATGCGCTCTGGTAAACGCAATGCCATTTCCATTGCCAGAATACCCCCAAGCGACCATCCCAATACTAGGCATTTTTCAATATTTAAGCGGTCTAGCAACGCTTCTAAATCAGTTAAATGGTCATTCATATCAAAATTGCCATTCCAGCGACTTTTGCCATATCCGCGTAAATCAGGGGCAATAGTTTGATAGCGTTTTGATAAATGATTGGTAAAGACAGAAAGACTACGACCACTACCAGGATGACCGTGTAAACCTAGTATGGGGAATCCTTGACCTTGGATGTAAACATTGAGACGTGCAGTAGTGCTAGGATGGCGATCGCTCATGACTTGTCGTTCTCCTGTTTAGTGAAAACAGCGATCGCAATTCTATTAGCTGCGATCGCTTCAGCCCAAACTCTGTATTCAAATTCAAATCTTGAATTCACCACAATGTTAAGAAATCGGTTCAAAAACCATTTGGGGGATCAACACTTCATCTTGTAATTGCCCAATACCTAAAAAGCGATTTTCTTCATCATAAACTCGTACTATTTCAGGAATATCGAAATTTAGAGAAATTCGCTGACCTTGACACCACCTTTGAGCAGATGTTGCTGGTAAAGTAACAGATGATAAATGTTGTAAAGCTGCATCTGGGCAAACGGGTTGAAATGTTTCAGCTTGTAGCTGTGCTTCTAAATCAGTCAAGGTGAGACTATCGGTTAAATTGAAACCACTACTTTCGGTACGGATTAAAGCCGCAAGAGTGCCACCAGTTTCTAAAATTGCACCTAAGTCACGAGCGATCGCTCTAATATATGTACCAGAACCACAAGCGATCGCCACATCCAATTCAGGAAAATCTCCTTCTTTCCAGTCCAAAATATCTATCTGAAAAACTTCCACTGTTCGCACTGGAACTTCTACCGTTTTACCTTGGCGTGCTAAATCGTAGAGACGTTTACCATCCACTTGGATTGCACTGTAAATAGGTGGTATTTGCTCAATCTTCCCTTCAAATTGTGCTAATGCCGTTTTCACCTCTGCCAAACTCAATCCAGCACAAGGTTGAGAAGTGATGATTTCACCTTGCAAATCGTCCGTTGTAGTCCGCACACCCAGCCGAATAGTGGCAATGTACGCTTTGTTTTCTGGCAGATATTGCAATAATCTGGTAGCTTTACCAAGGGCGATTGGTAAAACCCCTGTAGCAGCTGGATCTAGGGTTCCCGCATGTCCTACACGTTTGAGGCGCAACAATTTTCGCACCCGCGCTACGCAGTCGTGGGAAGTCCAGCCAAATGGTTTGTTTAAGTTGAGAAAACCTTCAGATAACACAAAATCAATACTTACAGCTTCTAAAGTCTATTAAATACTTATTTAACGATCAAAGCATTAATATTTAGCAATCAATGATTAATTCAGCATTAATTTATACAAATTAAGTAGGCTAAAGGTATTTTTTAATCACTTTAACGAATAATACACCAAAAAATGTAGATAACGCCGAGCATATTCAGCAAATATCACGATGTCACTTTTAAGCGACAAAACATAAAATTGTCATAATTAAAGAAATAAAAAACATAATAAAAGTTTTTTTATTCCTTTAGGCTGGGCAATTGTGCTTCTATGTGCGATTCCAAGAAACAAGGATTTTCCCAAAGCTTTGATAGAAAACACTACTTATTTTGTTTTAAATAACAGAATAATTGGTGGATTGACTATTGCTTTAACATTTTTATCAAAACGACCATCGATAAATTTTGATTGACATAAATAAAATGAAAAAAACAATTTTTACTACAACATTAGTTTTTTGCTCTATGTTGGTTGTCATTTGTAGTGAATCTGGCAAGAGTGTTTCTCAACCAAATCAGGTTAATCAAGCAAATACTGCAACAGTCACTCAAGTCAACTCTAAATCTACTTACTCAAGTCAGGTAGATAATACCAAAAGTATTAAAAAAGCTAGTAATTCAACATTAAATAAAAATAATAGCTCTAATGAAATTGATAACGACAACCCGATATTTGGGACAATCAAAGATATGCAAAGTGGAGACTTAAAATGCTACGTTACTGTTGTAGATGAAGATGGTAATTTACATGAAGGTGTAGGGGCAACATTTGAGGTTTGCGAACCAGATAAATACGTTAATCAGAAAGTAAAGATGTCTTATGAGCTAGAGAATGTCAATGATTGCCAAAGTTCTGAGCCTTGCGGTAAAACAGTCAAAGAATGGCTGATTACCAACATAGAAATTCAAGAGTAAGAATCACGAGATTTATTTTTTAAGTTGTAAGTAATGTAGATAAGCGCTATATACTGCAACAAATCAAGTTGCTGATGGGGAAAGTTGACTAATTGGGCATATCTTCGGTAAGCTGACTGTAACTTTAGTTCCTTCCCCCACTTCACTGGACAAAGTAATATCGCCACCATGTAACTCGACACAACCTTTAGCGATCGCTAGCCCTAAGCCTGTACCAGGGATCGTATCAACGTTACTTCCGCGACTGAACGATTGAAACAAATTTTCTCGATCTCTAATCGGGATACCAATTCCCCGATCTTGGATGTAAAAGATCGCCTCTGATTCTTTACCGATGAGGTGGAACTCTACAGTCCCTCCATCTGGAGAGTACTTAATTGCATTGGACATTAAGTTAATAAAAATTTGCTGCAAAAGTCCGCGATCGCCCCAAAAGCCTTGGGTATGCCCAGTAATGTTAAAAATCAATTCGTGGCGATCGCCTGTTGTTTCTCGCTCTTGTTCTATGAGGTCAGAAAAAAATTGCAGTAAATCAAGTAGGATTGGCTTAAATGTGGGTTTTTCTAGTTCAAATTGGTTAACCAGAAGCATATTATCCACTAGTTTGGACATATATCTTGCTTTCTGTTCAATAATTCCTAAAAACCTCTCTTGTTTAGACTCATCTAGTTGCTGACTATGTTTTGCCAAAGTTGATGCAGCCGCCAGAATTGAAGTTAGGGGCGTTCGATATTCATGGGAAACCGTTGCAATGATTTGAGATTTAAATGTATTTAGTTGCTTTTCTTTGGTAAGGGCTGCTTGAGTTTGGGCTAGCAACTCAGCTTGTTGGATAGCGATCGCTAATTGTACCGAAACTTCATTGAGCATTTCTGCATCATCAGTTTGCCAATGTCGTTCTCCAGAATTCTGGTGAGCAATCAACAAACCCCAAAGCTTAGGAGTTGGGTTCCCATTATTGCTCAAATTAATGGGAACTACCAAATTTGCTTGAGTATTAAATTGCTCTTTCAGGCTGACACAATTACACAAGCCAAGCTCATAGATATAAGGGATTGGGG
>NZ_NOLI01000084.1:0-35771 GCF_002245975.1 Nostoc sp. 'Peltigera membranacea cyanobiont' 213
AGGTACAAGAACCCCACCCCCAACCCCCTCCCCGCAAGCGAGGAGGGGGGTATGAAGTATCTCATGTGATTAGGAAGCGCTATATTAAAGCACCGACTACTAAATTTATCTATTTATCTTGTTGGTTTTTATCTGTAATAGGGAAATTTTAGGCTTATTCAAACCATGATGGTTAATCTGTAATTGATATTTATCTAAATACAGTCAGCCTAATAGATTCTACATAAGAATTGACTTACTTGAGCAAAACTTACTGCCCATAACCCTTACCTCTTCAAGAAGTCGGGGTTCTAAATCTAGCTTCAAGAATTTACATTCCGCCTTAGTCTAAGATTACTTACCTTCCGTCATCTATACTAAGTTAGATTCTCTAAAGGTTGATTTTATAACTAGAGTTGTATATACAGGAGGGATCGCAAAGTAATTTAATACTCAAGGTTATCTAATTTATGAAAAATCATACTTATCGGGAAGAAAATCTATATAATAAGTTCTAAAATAATTTCCACAATCCCAGCGAACATTTTAAATTTAAAGACGATGAAAATCATGTATAGTGACAAGTTTTTACTCGACATATATTCAATAATTAGGCAAGATGATTAAATAACATGACGCGTTTACAAAGCGTCTGGTTGGCGCAGCTTCTCTTGGAGAATAGAAGCCAATACAGTTCAGTTAAAGCTAAAACTTTTTACCAAAGTCATTTTTATTTAACGTAGACGCTTCAGCTTGCCGCAGGCTACCGTAAAGGACGCACATGACGCAGAGAGAAGAAAGAAAGGCTTAACTAAACCCTATTGGAATAGAAGCCGGTTGGCGCAAAGTTCTTGCGGAAGTCTTCAGATTATGAAACCATAGTTTGTAACTTGATGATACAAATGCGGCTAGCCTGTCTCTCGGCTTACTCCAGAAAAAAGTACTGGTACTGATAACGATAATGACGCGCTCTCCAAATCCAGAAAATAATCAGGAACCATCTAATCCTCGTTTATGGCTCCTTCTGTTAGGACGTACCAGTTTGGCTCTCGGTGTCGTTTTACTGATTGGAATTGCAGTCGGTGCTTGGTGGGCTAGAAGCTATGTATATAAAGATTTAGCGCCATTAGTACAGCAAAATCTCGAACAATTGCTTGGGCGGCCAGTAAAAGTAGGCAAAGTTGAAGGTTTTTCGCTCTCTAGTTTGAGATTTAGCTCTTTATCTATACCAGCAACTGCCACCGATGCAGACCAGGTGGTAGCAAAAGCCTTGGATGTGCAGTTCTCACCCTTGGAACTTCTCTTAACCCGAAAACTGGCATTAAATGTAACGTTAGTTCAGCCCAACGTCTACATCCAACAGGATCGAGATGGGCGTTGGGTTACAGCCCAAGTTAAGGCTGGAGAAGGCAAAGGTGCTATTCAAACTGAATTGCAAACACTTCAAATTCAAGATGGAAATGTAGAG
This sequence comes from Nostoc sp. 'Peltigera membranacea cyanobiont' 213, assembly GCF_002245975.1. Classification (NCBI taxonomy): domain Bacteria; kingdom Bacillati; phylum Cyanobacteriota; class Cyanophyceae; order Nostocales; family Nostocaceae; genus Nostoc; species Nostoc sp. 'Peltigera membranacea cyanobiont' 213. Next base: position 1,448 of record NZ_NOLI01000084.1, read on the forward strand.
TTGATGCCGTTCGCCGTACCAACTAAACCGAAAGGCTCAGTAATATTAAATCAAGTTGGTGGTATTGCTCGATTTTCGGATCAAAATCAAAGGATTGGTTATGACATCAATGCTCAACTCACCAGGGGAGGCGCAGTTAAAATCGCTGGTGAAACCCAAGTAAAAGCTCAACAAACTAGCCTCAACCTTTCAGCACAAAATTTACAAGCATCTGATATTAGTCGATTAATTCAGTTACCCATCGCATTGCAATCAGGGTATTTAAATGCCGACTTAGGGGTTCAGATTCCACCCAAACTGTCAGAAATAGCGATTACAGGAACGGCTACGGCGAATCAGGTCACTGCTAAAATCCAAAATATTCCTCAGCAGGTTTCCAATTTTAATGGGAGATTTACATTTCAAGGTCAGACAGTTGCTTTAGAGAATTTGAGTACAAATTTTGGTAAAATTCCCATTCTGGCCAATGGAACAATTAATACTCAGACAGGTTTTAATGTCTCCGCTCAGATAAAACCAATTAGTGCTAAAAATATCTTAGACACGCTGAATGTAAATTCGTCAGTCCCAGCTAGTGGCGAAATTCAAGCAAATATTAAAGTCTTAGGCGCACTTCAGCAACCAGTCCTTAGCGGTACAGTAAGCAACACAAAACCGATTCAAGTCGATCGCATTCTCTTGAAAGCTGTCAATACTGATTTCCGCTTGAATGTATCTCAAACTGCATCTCAACTTACTGTCTCCAATTTGAAAATAGTCCCCGCAGCTGGTGGTCAAATCACAGGAGGCGGTCAAGCTAATTTAGGAGCCAACAAAAACGTAATATTTAATGCCCAAGTTGATGGTGTATCGGGGGATATATTAGCACGGGGCTATGGCGTTGCTCTACCGATCGCAGTTGGAAATGTTTCCGCAAAAGCACAAATTTCTGGTTCACTTGGGAAACAGCCATTAAACCTTGATATTTCCAGCGTTCAAGTTACACCCCCAACAGGGGGTAAAATTACAGCCAGTGGTCAAATTCAACTGGCTCCCCAAGGTCAAGTAGATATAGGTATTCAAGCTCAAGGTTTACCAGGAAATGCGATCGCTCAAGGTTACAATATTTCAACTCCCCTCAATCTTGGTGGTATATCTGCAAACGCCAAAATATCTGGCTCTTTAGGTAAACCATTAAATGTCAATGTTGCTCGCGTTCAGGCAAATCCAGAAGTGGGGGGGCAAGTTACAGCTAGCGGTCAACTTCAGCTTGCACCCCAAGGGAGGGTATCATTTAATGTGCAAGCTCAAAATTTACCAGGAGACGCGATCGCCCAAGCGTACAAATCCTCACCCTCCATCACTATTGGTAAAGTATCGGCAAATGCCAATATTTCTGGCACTCTGAAGAACCTACAAGCAGTCGCACGGGTGCAAGCGCCTACAGCGACCTATCCTACTACCGGACGAGTTGTTGTTACCAAACAAGGAGAGAATATCGTCTTTCCAGATGCGGTGTTGAACGTGGCAGGCGGGACAATTGTAGCTAAAGGTCAACTTGCACAAGAACGCTGGCAAGGAGTTGTCAACACTTCTCAAATTCAACTCAACCGGTTTTCACCACAACTGCGAGGACGACTCAATAGCGATATTCAGTTATCAGGCACAACAAAATCTTTCCAGCTTGCAGATATTCGTGCCGCCGGAAAAATCCGCCTTTCCCAAGGAGTAGCACTGCTAGCAAAACCGCTCACCGCTCAATTTCAGTGGAATGGACAGCAGATTATAGTTGAAAACGCAAGTACCGCAGGATTGAGTGCTAATGGTGCGATCGCAATTCAGTCTCCACCAACAGGTTCACCCCAAATTGCCGGATTTGATTTAAACGTACTAGCACAGAATTTCAACTTAAAAAATACAGGCTTTCAAATTCCTGGAGATGTAGCAGTAGCGGGGCTACTTGATTTTAATGGAAAAGTTACAGGTACTCCAGATGTTCCCCAAGCTAACGGCAACATCCGACTGCGGAATTTTCAGGTTAGTAGCTTGGCATTTGATCCGCTTTTAACCGGGAACGTGAATTTTCAAGGGGGACAGGGGGCAAGTCTCCGATTAGCCGGTAAGCAAGACATAATTGCGCTTAACTTGGGTGCAAATTATCGGCCAACTTCATTTTTAGTCAGTCGGGATGGGGCCGTTAGCATGGGTAGAACTGAGGGAGATAACTTACTCATCAACGCCCAACAGTTTCCTATCGCTTTAATTGGGGGCTTTTTACCTAACAATCAATTGAAACCTTTAGGGGGGCAATTATCAGGAAATTTAGTTGTCAATCTTAATAATTATGCAGTTGCGGGGAACGTTGCGATCGCAGCGCCTCGCGTTGCCAGAGTTGCAGCAGACGAATTTCGCGGCAGCATCAATTATGCTGATGGTACTGCTAGCTTGGCTAATGGTCGATTGCTGATTGGAGATAGCAACATCGCCTTAAGTGGAAATGTGAAAACAGGGAACGATCCCCAATTTCAATTCCAAGCTAATTTAGACCAAGCCAGAGTTGAGAGACTTTTACAAGCATTTAATATCTTCGACTATCAAGACCTTGGTACAGGGTTAAAACCTCCAACATTGGCTGGAGCAGAAGTACTTGATACCCAGCCTATCAGTTTGCCCAATGCAGATTTAAAAACACAGTTAGCATATTTCTCTAATATTGCAGCATCCATAGCCAAACAACAGCAACAAGAAACAAAAAAAGAGGCATCTTTGCCCACTCTTGCAGAATTAACGGGTGTTTTGAGCGGAGGAATTACAGGTAATGGTTCCTTAAAATCTGGGTTGAATGTTGGCTTTAATTTCCAAGGTACTAACTGGAAATGGGGTGAATACTCAATTAATCAAGTTATTGCTCAAGGTACTTTTGCCGATGGAATCGTCACACTTTCGCCCTTGAGTGTTGGAATCAATCAAGGACTAGTGGCTTTTTCGGGACAGTTAGGAACTGAGCAACTATCTGGAAAATTGAATGTAGCAAGTCTACCTTTATCACTCTTACAACCTTTTATAGAAAAATATCCCGTAGATATCACTGGTAATGTCAATGCTGATGCCACCTTGGGAGGTAGTTTCAAAGATCCCAAAGTCCAAGGGAATGTAAGACTGGCGAATGCGACTCTCAATAAGCAACCTGTGCAAACAGGACAGGTGAACTTTGACTACAACAATGCTCGTTTGAATTTCGACAGTACCTTATTAGTAACCGGAACACAACCAGTTACAGTTACAGGTAACATACCTGCTCCGTTACCTTTTGCCGCAGTGCAACCAGATAGCAATCAAATTAGCATCAACGCCAATGTGAACAATGAAGGATTGGCACTGTTAAACCTGTTTACCAATAATCAAGTAACTTGGGTAGACGGTCAAGGAAAAGTAGATTTGAATGTTCAGGGTACTTTAAAGGAACCAATTATTAATGGAAACGCTACAGTTAACAATGCAACTATTCGCGCTCAAGCTTTATCCGATCCCCTAACAAATATCACAGGGACAGCGCAATTTAATGGCAGTACAGTAAGTGTTGAAAACATTCAAGCTACGTACAATAAAGGGCAAATAACTGCATCAGGCATCCTGCCAATTTTGAATCCTCAGCAAGGCGTAGCGAATCCCCTGACAATATCAATAGCAGACAAACTCAATTTTAAGCTTGCAGAATTGTATGAAGGCGGTGTCGGTGGCGATGTCGTAATTCGCGGAACAGCCCTAAAACCTGTAATTGGTGGAGAGATTAAGCTAAGTGATGGTAAGGTGATTATCGGAAATTCTACTGCTAAGACCAAATCAGCTGCTACAACAGAAGCGAATACTAACGTTATAAATAGAGAACAGATACCGACAGCAGAGAATAACGCTAGTTCAGTGACTACACCAGATAGTAATGCTAGCCCCGTAACTACACCAGCAAGTAATACTAGCGCAGTAACTCCACCCAATTTACCTGTAGAGTTTGCAGATTTAAAGTTGATTCTAGACAAGGATGTTAGTGTTACAACTCAGTCCCTACTGAGCTTTGTACCAGGAGGAGCCGCATTGAGTCAGCCTATACTGAACTTTGAGGCAAAAGGCGAATTGACCATCAATGGTACATTAGCCAAGCCGCTTCCTGAAGGAGAGATTCGGTTGACAGGAGGACGACTGAGCTTATTTTCCACTGAGTTTGCATTAGCGCGAGGCTACGAACAAACGGCGCGATTTACTCCTAGTCAAGGACTCGATCCGACTTTGGATGTTCGCCTTACTGCGATCGTACCTGAAGCTTCCGGTACGAACAGTCAAGTTTTGGAATCACCATTGTCTGCTGAAGTCAGCGATGTTTCTGTAAACAACTTTGGGACTTTACGTACCGTTACTGTTCAAGCAAGAGTGAACGGGCCGGCTAGTAAATTGGGCGACAATTTGGAACTGACAAGTGAACCTAGCCGTAGTCGGGGAGAAATAGTTGGTCTGTTGGGTGGCTCAATTCTTGGTTCTTTCGGTCAAGCAGATGCAGGACAAGGCCTGACTAATTTCGCTAGTTCTACCATTTTAGGTAGTTTACAAGGAACTATCACTGCGATCGGACAGGCTGTTGGCTTCAGCCAATTTCGGATATTTCCCACACCTACTACGAGTAATGAAACATCAAGAGCTTCAGTTCTGAATTTATCAGCAGAAGGTGTGTTTGATATTAATAAAAATTTCTCTGTCTCTTTATCCGCGCCTTTATCTACATCTACAAATCAGTCCTTGGGTTACAACGTTCTTTATCGACTCAACGACCAAATTTTGATGCGAGGCTCAACTAATTTGGGGGATGAAAATCTATTTCAAGTTGAGTATGAAACTCGATTTTAGATTAATACAATTTAGTTAAGCATTTCTTCTTTCTCTTGCTTTGCGTCCTCTGCTCACTCTGTGGTTTGTTAAAAAAATTACTTTGACAAAGAGTTAAGCCTTAACCCAAGCCTATTAGATTTTAGATTCTTGCAATGCCAATGCAGGACGAAACAATTGCATTGTCAGCCGAAACAATTGCATTGTTAGCCGATGCAATAGCATTGTTAGCTGATGCAATAGCATTGTTAGCCGATGCAATAGCATTGTCAGCCGAAACAATAGCATTGTTAGCCGATACAATGCCATTATTGCCCAATAGTTTAGTTTGTCACTGATGATTAACGCTCTTCTATGACTCTCGCGAGATAAAAATCAGAAACCTTTGTTGTCACTATTTTCTATAAATCTATGGGTAGGTTGGGTTGAGGAACGAAACCCAACGCCAATAATCCCTGCTTCTGTTGGGTTTTACGTTGTTCAACCCAACCTACAAATATTTTATTTTTTCTAAAGTAATAAAAGAGCGTTAAGCTAATGGTCTGGATGCTCATGATTTGTTACTACTGCTGATGCTGCCGTTGCCGCCTTTTCTTCTTGGGCTTGCATTTCTAGCAATTGGGGAATTGTCACAAATCGATAGCCTTGGGCTTTCAATCCTGCGATCATTTCTGGTAAAGCTTTAACCGATCTTGAACGATTACCGCCCCCATCATGCATTAGTACAATTGCACCTGGTTTTGCATATTTCAGCACATTTTTAACTAGCATTGGCACTTGAGGCGAACGACGTTCAGCGTCTCCCGACTCTTCTGACCACATCATGACAGCGTATTTCTCGTTTTTGGCATATTGAGCTAATCCATTATTCAGAAAGCCACCAGGGGGACGAAACAGAGTAGTTTTCTCTCCTGTCGTCTTATAAATAATATCTGCTGTGCGGTCAATTTCACTAGCCGCAGTCGCTGCATCCATTTTAAAATACCAATGATGCCATGTATGATTACCAATTACGTGACCATCAGCAGCCACTTGTTTGGCGACTTTGGGAAAATATTTCACCATTTCCCCAAGCATAAAGAATGTTGCCTTGATATTATTTTTCTTCAAAATTTCTAAAACCTGTTCCGTATTTTTGGGGCCGGGGCCATCATCAAAGGTCAAGGCAATGACTTTTTCATTTGCTTTTAGTTTTGCTTGATAAACGATTGTGCCCTGAAAAGGCTTTGGCACTTCATTCATCTGGTCTGTAGCTGGAGTGATAGATTGTGCATCTGCACTCATTGCCCTACCTAAAACCGTTTTAGCACTCTCACCTTTTGGCTTTTGAATTCCCAACAGACGGTCAAGTTTAGTTGTGCCTACAAGCAGACTGATACCCAAGCTACCTACACCAGCAAGCAATGTAATAGTTACTACCTTTAAAAACGGCGATAATTTACGATTAGACACATTAAATCTCCTTAAAGATTGGGGATTGGGGAAGGTGGGCGGTGGCCCCCCTATGGGGATAAAGGGTAATGGGGATTGGGAATAATTAGTTACTATTACTTAGTGCCTCATCTCCCTCACTCTCCACTTAGCTCGCTCGTACTCTTTTGTAAATTAAGATATCCACTACTAAAAGAAAAAAGAATAAAATACCTTGAAACATCTTAGCTTTAGCCAAGGGAAGTCCCAATTTTATCTATACAAATTCGCTGCCTACATAACTACGTACAAAAGTGCCATAAAAAGACTGAATAAAATAATACTCAATGTACTTAACTGGCCAATAAAAGTAGCAATGATGGCAGTATAACTGTAACTTGGAGAAATGCTAAATCTGCCAATCCACCGTTAATTGGGATTAGCCAAATGATGCGTAGGCATAGCCCGTCATAGACATCGCTATTTGTTTCAGCATACACCGCAGTTTTAAGATTAGAAGATTGATTTGACAGAGAATTCTGACATCTTGGTGGAGCATCCCCGGCTCTAATCCTGAATTCTGCTGTAAAATTCGTCAAATGAAGCGAAAATTTCAACAATATTTTTGGTGTTGTGCCCTAGTAGGGTTTCTCACATTAACCGTATGTGGATGGGGTGTGGAGTCTGCACAAGCGCTGTTGCGTCAACATCATGATTCTCCTGGTATCTTACGCTACCACTCACAAGTATCTTTCAAAGATGAAAAAGGATATGCTTGGCAAGTATTGCTGTTCAAACAGAATTATACCAGTGCAGTAAAAGACTTACGGTTGCGCTTAGTTGGTTTTCCGGGTGTCGTTGAAATTGCTCATCCCCAACCATTGTTGATTGAGACAGTAGCCGGAAAGTTGCTGAGTGCATCGGATGCTTATGCTTTAACTGCACCCGTTTCCAATGTGGGGGAATATAATATGACTGATATCTTACCCAAATTGCCAACAACTGATGCGCTCAAACTCTATGTGCCTCTCTCTAGTGGAAAGCAATTGGTTCTCAACATATCCAATACTGTAGTCACTGAGTGGCAATGGCTAGTTACAGAGATTGATTAGTTAGTAAAAGCATCAAAATCAGAATAACCTAATGGTGATGGGGAGCATAATTAATACCTGCGGAGGCAAAAATTCTGTCTTCATATACTTACAAGACGAGTTAAAGCCTCCCACATCACACGCAGGAGTAATTGTTAGTCTTGAGACTCCTCAGAAATAGTTTCCGATTCGGTTTCAAGTTCTTCTGTTTCGACTTTAACTGGAGGTTTAACTGGTTTTGGGCCACGCGCTAGGGCAGGATTCCCTTGCTGCCTGGTTTCATTCCCATAAGATGCTTTTTTATCAGTGCCAGATGAGCGATTACGGCTCGGTTTTGAGCTTTTGGGGTTGGATTCAATCGGAGTTATAGAATCCGTATTTTCGGAATTGTTGTCAGTACTTGCTTGGGACTGACGTTCCGATTTCTTGATTGGACGTTCTACCATTGTTGATTTTTGTAAATTTATCTGTATAGTACATCGGTTTGGTGACTGTCAAACTGTTAAGTAGCATTTTTTAAAGATTTTATTGTTAAAATTATTAAATAGCTATGTTTATTGATTTACCAAGAAAGTAGTCACCTAAGTTTATCAACTATCTCAAAAAGCATTCTTGAAGAAGAATTCAGGAGTCAGAATTTAGAAGTCAGAATCAAGACGTTTGCGGATTTCTCATTAACTACTAAATTGCAGATTGAGTAGGGGTATAAAACCCATTTATCCGCTTTTTCAGTCAGAATTAATTCTCAATTCTGACTCCTGATTCCTGAATTTTAATCAACAAAATCAGGTCGTGCCTTACCCGTTGATTTCAATTTTTGCTCTAAAACTACCCAATTTTCTTGCTCAATTAAGTTAGTCAACTCATCAAGGTTGTGACGATACTGTTGCAGCGATCGCAGCAATGCTTGACGATTATACCGCGCCATCATCACGCCCAACTCTGGATTCCCACCACCTACACGGCTGGTATCTCGAAAACCTGAACTAGCTAACTTTTGGGCTAATTCTAAAACATCGGGGTCAGTTTCACTCAAACAAGCCGCAATCAACGAGGAACTGACCATTACAGGTAAATGAGAAATCCAACTAACCGCGCGGTCGTGTTGTTCTGGTTGACAATAGTAGATATTAGCCCCAAGCGATCGCACAATTTCTTCTACAACCGTAATGGCACTAGCTGGTGTTGTAGCTGTCGGTGTTAATACATAAGGTTTATCAACAAATAAATTCCGTTGTGCAGCTTCTATGCCACTATCTGTTCTTCCCGCCATTGGATGACCGCCAATAAAATTATCCCAAAGGGGAGAAATCGCCTTGACTATCTGCGCTTTTGCCGAACCCACGTCAGTCACCACGGTAGTAGTAGACAAATGAGCGATCATTTGCTGCAATTGGGGCACAATAAGCGCTAGAGGTGTACAAATAAATACAACCTCTGCGGCTGCTAAGAGACTCAGATCGACTGATGCTTCATCAACACTGCCGATGGCAACTGCCTTTTCACAGGTAGATTCACGGCGACTAACTCCTAAGATATGATGTCCTTGCGATCGCAAATCAAAGCCCAAAGAGCCGCCGATTAGTCCCAGTCCTAAAATCCCAATATTCATTTTTGATTTTGACATTCCGTTTTTAATGACTTTACCAACTATTGAAGTTGGCATCCAAGGGGTAGCATCGATGACTGTAGAGGAATTACTAGAAAAATACGCAGCAGGAGTCTTAAACTTTAGTGGCGTTGACCTTGCGGAAGCTAATCTGAGTGGGGTCAAACTCAGTGGCGTGAATCTTAGCAATGCTAATTTGAGTATAGCTAACCTCAGTGGTGCGAATCTGAGTGAAGCTAACTTGAGCAATGCCAAGTTGAATGTAGCCAGACTCAGTGGTGCGAATCTATCCAACGCCATCTTGAATAACGCTAGTCTCAATGTCGCTAATTTGATTCGAGCCGATCTCAGTCGCGCTCAACTTAGAAAAGCCTTGTTGATTCGCACTGAGTTAATTCGCGCTGACCTCAGTCGGGCTGACCTGTCGGAGGCTGACCTCACCAGTGCTGATTTGCGAGAGGCGACACTCCGCCAAGCAAATCTCCGCCACGCTAACTTGAGCGAGACTGTCTTGAGAGGTGCTTCTTTGACGGGAGCAAATTTAGAGATGGCTAACTTAAACGCTAGTGACCTTAGTCGTTGTGACCTGAGTGGTGCAAATTTGCGAGATACCGAACTCAGACAAGCGAATCTCAATCATGCTAACTTGAGCGGAGCAGATTTGAGCGGCGCTAACCTTCGGTGGGCAGATTTGAGCGGCGCTAACCTCCGGTGGGCAGATTTGAGCGGCGCAAAATTGAGCGGGGCTACTTTAATTGGCGCAGATTTAACCAATGCTAATTTAACGAATACAATTTTCATCCACGCCGATTTGACCCAGGCAAAATTAATTAGGGCGGAATGGATTGGTGCTGACTTAACAGGAGCAACTTTAACTGGGGCCAAGCTTTATGCCACCTCCAGATTTGGTTTAAAAACCGAAGGGATGATTTGTGAATGGGTCGATCTTAGCCCGGCTGGCGATCGCTCCATTATCCAGAAGTTCCATTCCGAAGACTCACGAGACTTTTTTAACGAAACACCGCCCACAATCCGCATTATTGTTGATGCAGCCCTAGAACACGAAGCTAATTTTGCGATCGCAGGCGCTTACTACCAAATTGCTCAGGAATACCGGGGGCTGAAACAACCTCCAAGCATAGAAAGTGGTCGTCGTCGAACCATTTTCACATTCTATGTAGATAGCGACGAAGCATTATTTTCCACTGCTTACATCGTGATTCTTCCCTTTCTAGATGCGGCATCTACTCAAAAGAGTATTGCCAGTGTGGTGAAAATGATTAACACTGAAGTTATTCCAAACCAAGATTTAAAATCGCTAAAGTCACCCCTTATTGTGAAACAATTAAATATTCTTCTAGAGCAAGCCATCAATCAGGCTACAACAATTAAACAGACAAAAAAAAATATTGAAGTAGCTGCAAAGTTAAATTTTTGTAAAGCCCCAACCCAAATAATTCTCACAAATTCTAGCGCCCACACTTTGATTGTTCATGACAATCCCAACTTTGGGAAAAGATTTATTAATCGTTCTGCTCTCAATGCTTCAGCTTATGATGATATATCTAATGAGTCAATAAAATATGATATATTGCCTTCGTTAAATATGGTTACAGAGTTTGTCAAAGGATTTCACTATATTAGTAATTAGAAATGGGGAATAGGGAATGGGGAATAGGGCATTAGTTATTAGACGATTGACAAATGACAAATGACAAATGACCAACGACAAATAACCAAATTTATGGAGGACAAAAATGCGCGATACCTTTAATAAAATGATCGGTCGGACTCGCTATGTAGTCTTTCGCTTATTTCTGCACTTAGGAGGAGGTGAAGTAGCGCCAATTTTGGGAGTATTAAATAGTGCTGGACGGGATGCGATCGATGTCGATGGTGACTTAGAAGTTTTGGGAGAAGGATTGGTAGAAATTAGCCAAACCCTGTTGCAATACGATGAATATTGGCTTTCGGCTGCCAACGAAGGTGATGTATTTTGGGACGAAGGCGAGGCGGGAGATTACGTTAACGAATTATTTACTGACTCGGCTGAAAGATATCTTAGCGAACCAGATTACAACTCTGACTCTAGCTCGAATGAACCTTTATCTATACCTGTAACCCGTAATGTCATTGTGATGATTACAGTAGCTTATGAAGGAGAAGTCCCAGAGTTAGAAACCGATCTTTCTAACGTTCAGGCACTCAAAGAAGGAATAAAAGCATTGATAAATTTGCATTATAAACATAGATTACAAGCAATCCAAGTGCATTTCTCCCCTGCACAGTTAGGTGATGACCTCACTAGCGACCAACTGTTGCAATATTACCCAGAATTGATTCCTTTATAATCTGTTGGGTAGTCCGTACTTACTACTCACATCGAGAAATTGTTAAGCTCAGAGATAGGACAATAATCCAATGATCATGACCATAGTACGTAAATTTACAGCAGTTTTTTTAGCTCTGAGTTTGTGTATCACAACTGTCGCCTGTGGTGGCGAAAACCAAACTAATCCCCAGGCTAAGAACGTTAACCAAACCTCTAACACCACAAAGCTGAGTGACGGTGAGTATCAAATACAACAAGCCACTTATGACGATGCAAGTGGTGAATATAACCTGTTTTTACTGAACAACAAGCCGCCAACCTTTGCAACCGAAAATCTGCAAATGGCACGGTTAACTGAGGATGAAATCAAGCAGGGTAAGAAGACATATCTGAAGGTAGACAAAGGACAACCGATTTTATATCTGACGGAAGACTTTAAACTTGAGTACGTCCACAACGTTACCGAGAATAAAACCAATCCCCAAACAGGACAACAAGAGACGGTTGTAGTCCGTCGAGAAAATAGCTTCTGGGCACCATTTGCTGGGTCTGTGGCTGGTAGCTTGGCAGGACAGGCAATTGGTAGTATGTTGTTTAGACCCCAGTATTATGTACCCCCTGTCTATCAATCAGGTCAAGGATTAAGTGGCTTCGGTGGATATGGTGGAAGCTATGGTCAAGCAGTTCAAAACTACCAAAGTCGCTACAATGCGCCACCCGCAGCCGTGACAAATCGCACTGCCTTCCGCAATACAGGGACAATTAGAAGATCGTATCCTGGAAATTCAAATGTACGCAATACACCGCGTAGCACTACAGGTAATAGCCGTCCTTCTGGTTCTGGTTTTGGTGGTAGTAACTTGCGACCCTCTGGTAACTCCAGCACTACTAAGCGTAATTCTGGCAGTAGTTTTGGTAGTGGACGTAGTACAGCACCCCGCCGCTCAAGTGGTTTTGGTAGCAGACGGCGTTAAGAAATTTTGTTGCCGATCGTTAACTTGTTGAATGCTTTTTGTTAGTCGATTGTTGGGAGATGTCGTTATAGAAATATATGACGACATCTCTTCAAAAAGAACTAAGGAACGCGGATTAAATAAAGAGCAAAAGTAGGGTGTGTTAGCAAGGAGAGTACCGCACCATTCTCCGTTCCGTCAGAATTGCAGGTTATTAAGTTTGCATTCCGAAGAAAAAGCTGATTAATCGCGTCTCTAACTTTTTTAATTTCCTTGCAAGGGTGCGTTTAAGACTTTCTCGATGCGATCGCGCGTTTCTAATAAGTGCGCTTTGGTGTATTCATCCTCGGAATTCACCCCTTTCAGTTGCTCATCTAGTTGTTTTAGTTTATACCAAGCTAAAGTCCGAGCATCTTCTGGTACAGATTCTTTACGTAATACCATAGCCGTCAAAATGTCTAGATATTGGCGCTGCAAGCCTCGCCGCAAACTAGAAATCTTCATTGGTTTCCCTTTTGGTTTGATTACTTCTGTCCAGATCCCTGATTGCAAGGTGTCAAATAGTTCCGGTAGAGTCAGTGCATTTTCTGGTTTCGTTTTGAGTTCAATATCCTTGAGGCGAGAGAGGCGATCGCCTGAGAGTAAATCCCGCAGCACAGAACCCTGCATGAGTAGCACCAAGTCATGAATGGGAAAATCTAAACGGCCAACTCGCGGAGAACTACCCCAATGTCGCCAACGGGAAGGTGCTAATTTATTCAGGAGTTCTGGTGAAAAGCTCAGGGCATCTTCTGCAAACACATACTTTTGCAGCGTCTCTAAAGCTTGCCGTTGTTCTTCAACTGGTACTGGTTCAAATGGTAATCTGTGTTGGCTAACTCCAGAGGGTATTTCGCTAGGGTGAATCCGATAGAAAGACTGTCCCCCAATGTATTTTGTAGTGTAGTATATTTGCTGAAAATAGTTACCCAATACTGTGCTAAAACGTTCGCTCACATCGCTGTAACCATCACCAGCTAATGGGTAACGCTTATCAAGACGTTCCCACATCACCCGCGCATTATTCAACTGCCACTGAGAATAAAGCAGTACATTACTGCTATTATCCCAAGCATCAGCAGTTGGGTCAAGGTCATACACATCTTCATCTGTAGAATAACTCAACTCTGGCTTATAGGATTGTGCAGCAATTTCTTCCAAAATTGGCTTCTCTGCTATGGGAGTTGATGTCTTAATTGGTATGTAGCCGTACTTAATCGCCCATTCATCATAAGGCCCCACCATACTAGGAAAATAATCTCCCTGTTTTGTCCCTTGAGGGGCAATATTTGGGGGAATGTAATCCATTACGGAAGTTGTCAGACCTTTATTTTTAGTAATTTCTGTATTATTCATCTCCTGTGGTGCTAACAGAGTACTACCACGGAAGTTATGACGTAAACCAAGGGTATGTCCAACTTCGTGAGCGATGATTAAACGTAAATATTGATTGATATATTCTTTCACCTGGTCTGGAGTGGCCATCGTATCTGGTAATAGTGACATCGCCAGCGAACCAAGGGCAAATTGATTAGCAGCTTCCATTCCGTAGCATAAATCGTACTCGCCTGCCATTTTAGATAAACTATTTAACAACCCCTGTTGCCCTTCCATCTGCTGGGGTACACCATTGTTTTTTGCATCTAACCCATTGGCGCAAAGTAGCCGATTTTGCATCAAAGCTGATAGAGTAGTCTGGTTTTGTGCTTGGTTGGGTTGGACGATTTTGCGATACTCATTTTTGAGTGCCCGGATAAAGCTGGCATCTACGAGAATGTCTGCATCCAAAATTTCCCCAGTCAAAGGATTAACGCGGGATGGCCCCATTGCAAAATAACCATCGACTGTATTGATCCAGCGAACTGTGTTGTAACGAATATCGGCAGGGTCCCAGGTTGCGTCATCGGGCATTTGGCGGACTTCAATTGCATCCTTAAATCCAGCTTTCAGAAAAGCCTTGTTCCACATTAAGATACCTTCTTTCATCGCATCGCGGTACTCTAAGGGCACAGCGTTATCAATCCAAAAGACAATCGGTTTTTTGGGGCGAGAAATTACTGCTTTTGGGTCTTGTTTTTCTAAATCCCAACGATTTATGTAGCGGACAAAAGAATCGCCGCGATCGTCTTTGGATAAATCTTGATAGGCAGTGATGAAATAACCGATGCGATCGTCAGCAAGGCGCGGTCGATAATCTTTATCAGGTAGTTGGGAGAGACTATAGTGGACACGCAGGGTAAAGCCACGGTTGTCAGGTAGCGATGCGAAGCCTGGTACTTCAGTCTCATGACCAGGGCCACCAGAGAAATTTAAAATGGACTCAATTTCTAAGTTTTGAGGAAAAGCTTTAGCAGTACCAAAATAGGACTGGTCAGTGGTTTTTGGGACTCCTAAACTTACAGATAATCCACCTAAATCTGTCAGTAATAAATCGCCCAAGTCGATGAGAATAGTTTTGCGTTGTGGGTGAATGCTTTTAATCGCAATGCTGTAGAGAACAGAATCACTAAAAGACCGAGCTAGCGATCGCACTTGAGGATCTCCCTCACGAGTGCGAAAATTGACATTGCGGATGACAAAGTTTAATTTATCATCCACCCGTTGGAAATAAAATAAAAAATCTTGTAGAGGCATACCACTATAAATACCTCGTTCGCCAATGCCCGATTCTAGGGTTGCGGTAGCTAGGTAATTTTTGTTGAGTTGCTCTGGCTTAATTTCTAGATAAATTTTATTCTTTTCTTTATTGCGATAAAGGGTAAATAGTCCCCCTGACTTTTGGGTGTTTTTCACTACCTCATCAAATACCTCTAACTCATCCTTTGCTGTTGGTGTTTTGCCAGGTTTAGGCTTTTCTGGAGGTTTGGCAACTTGTAAAAATGGTTGCTGTGCTACTTTTTGAGGATCTTTTACTACCCAAATAAACGGTTGAGGTTGTGGGTGTTTATTTTGATTAACTACCCAAACTTGCCCTGATGGTAGCCTCTGTTTCTGAGGAATATTGATATTCTTGAGTGATAAAGCTGAGATTTTAGTTGAATCAGTTTCTGTCGTTAACTGACTATTGGCTGTAACTACAGATTCTATAACTTGCACAGCCTTATGGTTCGCCAACAACTCTGTATCAACTCCATTCAAAGACGGTGACTTGGCGCTAGCCGTTGCTATTCCTAAAAATAAACTATGTAACAAAATAATATAAAAAGTTAATCTGTTTTTCATCGCATCAATTCCCTGATAACTATCCCGTAATTTTTAACTTTTTCCAAGCTATTTAGCCTGCTTTTTTCTGATTTTTACATCAGAGTAGTAAATATCTGGGGCAAAAAGTATAACAAATTAACGAAATTCGGAAAAATACTTGATTTCTGAAGTAATTTTTCTGATGACACTTTATTTGTATCAGCAGAAGAAGCTTGAGGTGACTAAAGGGTAGCGAGAAGCTATCCTCCAGAAACGCCGTCAGTGTAGCCCATCGTAGATATCGACAAGGCATGATATTTTTCGTGTAGTATTTATTGATACTATTTATTTTTGTCAATGAGAAACAAACTAGCACAGAAAAATTTTTAGTTCCAGATTATCAAAACAGTAAATTAAATGTAACAACGGACACAGAAATGTCAACATATTTATCTCAAGTCTGGCAACTGCTGAGAAATTATGTGAGGGATATAAGTTTACAAGAGATGCCAAAGAAGACATCTGTGGAAACTGAAGTAGTTTTACCTCTAGAAAAAAGTATTAAAGAACCAGACAAAAGCGTTAAATTTACTCAAGATAATTTGCAGGAAGATTTATGGTCTCAAAGACTGCAAGAAAGTTTAGAAAAATGGACAATACTAAGGAGCGATTTGACTTCTAAGATAGGCGATCGCATATCGGACACCCTACCATCGGATTTTTGCTTGAGAGGGGGCATAAGCGTATTCCATTGTAGACATCGCCAGATGCATGAAGAGATTTATGATTTACTGGGCAATGGAGCGCTGAAACCAGAAATAGTCAATCAAATAATCCAATTTATTGTGGCTAATCAAAAAATTAGTCCAGAAATACTTTTCTGGCGGCTAGAAGATTTTTATCGTCGCTGGTGTCAGGGAGAATTTATCGATGGGACACCAGATGATAACCTACCTCAGAAGACAAGAGCAAAACTAGCGGCACAAAATATTGCGATCGGGTTGAGACAGGTAGACATATATACAGGGCTGAACGTACTGATTTTATTGTTAGAGTTACACCGCTATGCCCAAGGGCAAGATGAACTCAAACAAAAAATCACCTTCTATCCATCCGCTCAACCCGATACAGACAATTTTTTCACATCCCAACTGCTACGGGTCATAAACTATAGTGATGCCCTAGAAATTGGCAATTTTAGCAGTATAGTCGGGCAATTTCTCAAAGGCGGTAACTTTCGCAGTGCTTACTTGGGCGATGCCAACCTCACCGGGGCAGACTTTAGCGGTGCTGACCTTAGCCTTGCTTATCTCGGTGATGCCAACTTAACTGGGGTCAATTTCATAGGTGCCAACCTTAGCGGTGCCAACCTCGGTGATGCCAACCTCAGTGGTGCCAACCTCAGTGGTGCTAACCTCAGTGGTGCCGACCTAAGTAGCACTAACCTTAGTGGTGCTAACCTAAGCTGTGCCAACCTTAGCCGCGCCGACCTCAACCGTGCCGACCTTAGCAGCACCAACCTCAGCCATGCTGACCTCAGCCGCGCCGACCTCAACCGCGCTGACCTCAGCAGCACTAACCTTAGCCATGCTGACCTCAGTAATGCCATCCTTTTCGGTGCGAATCTCAGCGAAGCCAACCTCAGCAGTGTCAACCTTAACCATGCTGACCTCTGCCGCGCTGACCTCAGTGGCGCTGATTTGAGTCACGCTATCCTCAACGGTACTAACCTCAGTGACACAATACTTTTCAGTACCAACCTTAGTAATGCCATCCTCATCGCTGCCGATCTCAGCTATGCCAAACTTAACGGTGCTAAACTTAACAACGCCAGACTTAACGGCGCAATGTTCTTAGGTGCAGACCTCAGTGGCGTAGACCTGAGTCGGGTAACTCTCAACGAAGCCGACCTCAGTGGGGTTATTCTCAGCGAAGCCGACCTCAGTGGTGCAGACCTCACCGACGCTATCCTTTTCGGTACAGACTTCAGCTATGCCAACCTTAACAGTGCTAACCTCAGTGGTAGTAATCTCAGTGGTGCCATCCTCAATGGTGCGAATCTCAGCAACAGCAACCTCAACTATGCCATTCTTGGTGGTGCAGACCTCAGCGATGCCAATATGGAAAAAATGACATGGGGTAAAAAGCAGCAATGGGAAGGTGTGCGCGGGTTAGAGACAGCTGTTAATGTGCCGGAGGCATTGAAAGAAGAACTAGGATTGAATTGAGAGAATGTGGAGGTATCTTTATTCTGACTCTTTGTATCTTAATCTGCGGGCTTATGCAAATTAGTACTTGGCTTCTTAAGCACTGAGTAATCAGCACTCATCATCTGGTTTGCGTGATTTACTTACACCAATTTTAAATTAACAGTGTAGCATGAGTGTCCAGTTGAACAAGTGTCCAGTTGATTCCAAGATTTTCTTCAAGTATTATTATGTAATGGCTATAATCCAAACGAGTTTCTTTTGTTGTCTAACAAACGATCGCTCTGGCAAGCCACAAAAGCGTCTTTGCCATCAATCTAATTAAATTTTAAGATAATTGCCAATGTAATACACCTTGATTATTAAAGTTAATACCAATTCACTAAATTACAGTTAAAAATGATTCTGCTTTATTTCCTACCCATTCCCCTCTGCTATCCATAAGTCTTTGGAGCGCTTCCCAGTACTTATGCTTTTCAACAACATCTACTTAGGGACTTCCAACAAATAAATTACCCAATTTTGTGGGGTGGGCATCTGTCCGCTCATATATAAAGGCGCTCATGTTGCCCACCCCACAGGAAGTAGTTGAGTATTTTTTTATTTGGAAGTCCCTTAAAACAGGAAACACTACTAGAAATAAGCTAGTCTATTTTCCAACACAAGCAAGGGATTTTTGTAGCTCTATGATTATTGATAATAGCGCTAGTAGTTCAAACCAGAAGTTACTCGGTTTTGATATCAAAAGTTTGACAGCCAATCGCCGTTCAATAAATGTATTAAAGGGAATATTTGCTGTTCTCCCGATCGCCTTGGCATTGCCTGTAAATGCTTTACAAGTAAAGGTGACTCCAACTAATCCTAAATTAGGGGATACACTCTCAGTAGAGATTAATCTAGATAATCCAGAGAATGCGACAAATCCAACAGTAGCGAATGGCAATAATACATACCCAGCCTTTAAAATTGCCCCCAATCAGTACCGGGCTTTAGTTCCCACTACTCCGCTAGAAAAATCTGGAACTAGAACACTTCGGGTTGCGGGAGAGGGTCAAGTACAAAACTTGGCAGTGAATGTGCTTAATCGCCAGTTCCCCGTACAACGCATTACTTTGCCACCAGGCAAAGCCGGAGTGGATGCTACAACTTATGAACTTAAGCGTGTGGCAGCTTTCAAGGCACTACAAACACCAGAAAAATATTGGAATGGAGTATTTCTGAAGCCAAATGCAGGGCGGATGAGTACAAACTATGGTGTACGTCGCTACTATAATGGTACATTTGCAAAGGACTACTATCATCGTGGCCTTGACTACGCTGGTGCTGCCGGTTCAGCCGTAATTGCCCCAGCCCCTGGACGAGTTGCTTTGGTGGGTAGGGTATCCCAAGGGTTTCGGATACACGGTAACGTAGTTGGCATTGACCACGGTCAAGGAGTAACCAGTATTTTCATGCACCTGAGTCGGATTAACGTTAAAGAAGGTGATTTTGTGAAAGCTGGTCAACTGATTGGCGCAGTCGGTTCAACAGGTGCTGCGACGGGGCCACATTTACACTGGGGTCTGTATGTCAACGGACAATCTGTCGATCCAACACCTTGGCGAACTAAGGTTGTTAATTAGTAGAGGCGGAATCGATCTCGTCTGTGCGTAATTTGTGTTTTTTTGCTGATAATTAGGCAAAATAAATTGGATTGATACCGTCCCTACCTTGCTTGACCAACATAAATGATGATAAGCGTTATGAGTATCGAAAAAATTGTAGAACAAGCTCTCCAGGATGGTTATTTGACACCAGCAATGGAAGCAGAAGTTGGTAGAATCTGTGACAACGCCTCGGAACTCTCAATTGAAGAGTATATGGCGCTGGATCGGCTTATGGGAGCGCTATTGACTGGTGAGGTAGTGGCGGTACCTCGTAAACAATTTATTAACGTTATGGAAGAATTGGTACTGACAGAAGCGATCGCGCGAGTTGCAGAAATTGAAGCCACCAGCGAAAGTTCTCTAGATGTCGGCGATATTGCTGCTTACGCCCTCAATCGGCTACCACCTTTGTATGCTACTACAGAAGAAGGTGCTAGCTTTCAGCGCCAAACTGCCCTGGCACAACTACAAGACTTAATTTCTCAGCAAGTAAGCGAGGCGATTAACCGTTATCTGGATCGACCCAATTTCTTCCCCGAACGGCAAGCTTTAGGCAAAAACACTGGCAATGAGGTTGTACGCCAAGTTAGTGCCTTACTCCAAACATACGCACCTAATTTTGAGCAAAAATTATAATTTTAATGGTCATTGGTCATTAGTCATTTGTCTTAGACCAATTACTAATGACTAATGACTCTTAATTACGTACTAACACTGTTGTCCCTATACTGACTTGCTCATACAACATTCGGACATCAGAATTACGCATTCTTAAGCAGCCGTGGGATACAGCCGTTCCTACCAGGTCAATATCCGGTGTACCATGAAAGCCAATTTCATTCCGTCCATCTGACCAGAAACCAATCCATCTGTCTCCCAAGGGGCTATCCGTACCAGCCTGAAAGACCTTGCCCGTGATCGGGTGACGCCAGATTGGATAATGTCGCATGTGGATCACCTGAAAAGAACCTGTGGGCGTTTCCCAACCTTTCTTACCTACAGCGATTGGGTAGCTGGCTATCACTTCATCTCCTGCGTATACATAAGTGCGGCGATCGCTTAAATCAACTACCACTTGCGTCGTGGCATTTGCTACGCTGTCAGATGGTATTTGTTGGGCTGAAGCCTGAGACCATAGACCTTTTGGCCAGCTATCCGCTACCGGATTTTGTCTTTCTGCTTGTGCCACAAGCTTTGTCTGAGTTGGTAGTTCAGTTGTAGCTACTACATTCTTCTTAATGATTTGAGGCTGAGTTTGAGGCTTAATAACAGAAGACCTGAGTGTAGGTGTCCTCCGAACTATTCTGCGTCTATCAGCTACTTTCACTACATTTTTCTTAATTATTTTCGACTTAGTTCCAGGCTTAATAGCAGAGGACTTTGGTTTAACCGCCCTCTGGACAGTTGAGCCTTGGGCAACTTCACTAGGTGGCACAGATGCACCCAGCGCAAGTTCCCCTAAACTAACTTGTGACAGATTCTTGTAGACTCCCTCTGAGCGGCTTCCCTTAGGATTGGTTAGGGTAGAATCTCGCCGCATCGAAGTAGATGCAGACTTCTCAGACTGCCGTACCGCCGTAGTAATGCGCCAATGGACAGCTAAAGATAAAAATGCTGTGCCAAAACAAAGCAACATTACCATCCGCCCTACAGATTCGTTTCTTACCATTGCCATCGCCTATTATTTATCCCTGACATATCCAGCCGACCAATTGGATGGGTTCATCATCCGATTATCAAAAATTTATCAATACTTATCATTTCCGCTATAAATCTGCCAACACCTTTGGGCAAACTAAGACTATAGAAATTGCCCAAGCAGCAAAACTCCAAGGGGGTTGTAAGCCTTTACTCCGACTTTCTGCTGGAACTTTTGCAATATAGCAATCAATGATTAGTGGTGTAGGTGGGAGAAAAACCATGTTTGAAAAACTATTTTTAGCAGTCACAATTACATTTTCCCTTAATTTATTTTTTCAAGTTCGCGTACCAGAGCAACATAACACTGGTGCTATCTACGGGTCACAACTAGAACAATCGGCAACTATTGTGGTGATAAAATCAAAGAAATAAATCACCATTATAATAACCGCAGCAACCCAACTCCCAGCAATTATTACCTGAATTTAAAAGGTATCAAGAAGTTAGAATTACAAAATTTTTCTCTTCATCCTTAATAACCAGATTTAATTATTTTAATCAAGCGTATATACCCAGTTGCTAAAAGTACTGAAATGTGCATGATGCTGCCCCTTTGTTAGCTGATAAGTCTTGGGCAACTATGCCAGCAGTATAAGGAAAAAGTGGCTCACTTTATTGCTATAAATGTATCCAAAATTGTCTGCCTCCGTGTTCCAGTAATAAATCCGTCACCTTAGTATGGAACTTCTATCCCATTAGCATGTCTAATAGATAGGGATGATTTAGAGCCAGTACGATCTATGAGTCAGTCGATTACTGTATCCTGGTCAACGGTTGATGCAAAGTGTCCAGAAGCATCAGTGCAAGTTGACAAACTCCCTAACCACGATTTAATTTTGCGCTGTCAAGTGGGACTGCGACCAGATCGTGTTGCGTTTTCAGAGCTACTACGCCGCTATCAAAGTCAAGTTGATAGAGTTCTATACCACCTAGCTCCAGATTGGGCTGACAGAGCCGATTTAGCTCAAGAAGTTTGGATTCGCGTGTATCGGAATATTAACCGATTACAAGAGCCTGCTAAATTTCGGGGCTGGTTAAGCCGCATTGCCACCAACTTGTTTTACGATGAGTTGCGGAAACGCAAGCGGGTTGTTAGTCCTTTGTCACTGGATGCTCCCCGCTCGGTAGAGGACGGCGAGATGGATTGGGAAATCGCCGGCGATACTCCCGGGCCTGAAGAAGAACTGACAACTAGAGAATTTTACGAGCAATTGCGGGAAGCGATCGCGGATTTACCAGAAGTTTTTCGTACTACCATTGTCCTGAGAGAAATCGAAGGCATGGCTTATGAAGAAATTGCTGAAATCACTGGGGTTTCTTTAGGAACTGTGAAGTCAAGAATAGCCAGAGCTAGATCGAGACTGCAAGCTCACTTGCAGAATTATCTAGACTCCTAATTTACAGTATATTGCCTCTGCCGAATGGCAGAATTTAAGCATACATTAAGAATTACCAGAAAGACGCAGATCGATTCCGCCCTGAGAAGGAAAAATGGCTAATTTCCCGAAATTCCTGCCTATTTTACCCGTGTCTGAATTGTTAATAATGTTAAGATGACAACTGATTCTCAGTTTTACGACCGTTCTCCTTTGCAACTTCCTCAAGATTTGTCAGATGGGATGGCCAAGCATACCAATGAATCAACGGGTCTTATGGATATAGTGAAGCGCGATCGCTTCGAGTTATTGAGTGCTTACCTCGATGGTGAAGTCACAGCCTCTGAACGCAGGCAAGTAGAAGAATGGCTGGCAAATGATGCCTCAGTTCAATGCTTGTATGCCCGACTGTTAAAGCTGCGCCAAGGCTTGCGGACTCTCCCAGTCCCCACAGCCCCAGAGTCAACAGAAGCAACAGTTCAGCAAGTATTGACACGCTTGCGCCGCCGCTCCCGGTTCAACTGGTTAGCGGGAAGCGCAGCCGTTGCTGCTTGTGTAATCGGTGCAGTATCTAGCTTAGTATCTGGTGGTTCGAGTCTGCCGCAACTGGCGCAACGACCAGAAAAAGAACCGATCCAAACGTCCTCAGCAGCGTCTATAATTCCACCCTCCCCTCTGATGGTGGGACTAAATAACCCGGTAATTGAAATTCCGAAAGCAGCTGTAGCTTCTCCAGAAAATCCAATTTATCCGGTACAGCCACAACGGCACGACTCCAAACAGGACATAAACTAATCGCAGAGTTAATAAGTCACAGTTCATAACTGGACTTTGCGGTTAAACCACAGCCACTCCACCAGCCGTCAGGTTGGAGGAAGCCCCCGAATTGGTCAATTTGCTCTAGAGTCATTAAATAAACCCAAGCCCAACCCAGAGAGAGCGACTGTAGCTCATAAACCTCGATAATTTGTCGGTTATAGAGGTTTTCTGGCGCTTGTCTAGTGGGCTGGTAATTTTCTAGCACATCTAGCTGATTTAAAATTATTGGGTTAGAAAAAGAAATTAAGTATCCATAAACTTTGCTATCCCCTAGGGTCATTGCTGGGTAGCCCATTGGCAGAGCAAACAATTTACCTTCTACAAAAGCTTTCTTGACATCAACTACTTTGTCACCACAGTATTTTTTATAGTTAGCTTCACCTGGTTTGAGTGTGCCGTAGACAAAAACTCGCACCAAATCAGAAAATTTTATATTTGATTCAACCATTTAAACCTTCATCAAATGACTATTGCTATAACTGAAACACTAGCAGTTCAGGCATAATCAGACTGATGCTCAATTATATAAATAAATCTATCTATGAGTAGTTGACCTACAATATAGGTTAACTTGCTTTTGTGTTCATAGATAGACCCAGTAGGAGAATTTTTGGTGGATTCCCGATATAACCCAGCAGCGATTGAGGAAAAATGGCAGAAAACATGGGTAGAACTTGGCTTAGATAAGACACCTTCAGCTAGCAACAAGCCAAAATTCTACGCTTTATCCATGTTCCCTTATCCATCGGGCAGCCTACACATGGGTCACGTCCGTAATTATACGATTAGCGACGTGATTGCCCGTCTCAAGCGAATGCAAGGGTATCGGGTAATACACCCAATGGGTTGGGATGCCTTTGGCTTGCCAGCAGAAAACGCCGCCATTGACCGTGGTGTACCGCCAGCAAAGTGGACTTATCAGAATATTGCCCAGATGCGGCAGCAATTGCAGCGTCTTGGTTTATCCATTGATTGGGAATGTGAACTTGCTACCTGTTCGCCAGATTATTACAAGTGGACGCAATGGATTTTCTTGCAGTTTTTGCAAGCAGGGTTAGCTTACCAAAAAGAAGCAGCCGTAAACTGGGACCCTATTGACCAAACTGTATTGGCAAATGAGCAAGTTGATAACGAAGGGCGTTCTTGGCGCAGTGGTGCAATAGTTGAGCGCAAATTGTTGCGGCAGTGGTTTTTTAAGATTACCGACTACGCCGAAGAATTGCTCAATGACTTGGAGAAGTTGACAGGTTGGCCGGAACGAGTCAAATTGATGCAGGCAAACTGGATTGGTAAATCCACAGGCGCTTATTTAGAATTTCCCATTATTGGGATAGATGAAAAAATCGCCGTGTATACTACGCGCCCAGATACCGTTTATGGTGTCAGCTACTTAGTATTAGCACCAGAACATCCCTTAACAAAACGTGTCACTACAAAAGAACAACAAGCGGTGGTAGAAGTCTTTATTAAAGAGGTTTCCAATCAAAGTGAGTTGGAACGTACTTCTGAAGACAAACCTAAGCGGGGTATCCCCACAGGTGGTAAGGCAATTAACCCATTTACAGGGGAAGAAGTGCCGATTTGGATTGCTGACTATGTACTGTATGAGTATGGTACTGGAGCCGTGATGGGTGTACCAGCCCACGATGTCCGCGATTTTAAGTTTGCCAAAAATTACAATTTACCAGTTGATTTTGTTATTGCTTCCCCAGATGATGTCGCAGGTTTCGACTTAACTCCAGCATCAGAAATTGATGAATCACAACTCATCCAAGTTGACTATAAACAGGCATACACTGAACCAGGAATTTTAATTAATTCTGGGGCTTTTACTGGTATGGCTTCCGCAGATGCTAAACAAGCGATAATTGAACACGCCGAAAAACAAGGTTTTGGTAAAGTGCGGGTGCAATATCGCTTGCGGGATTGGTTAATTTCCCGGCAGCGTTATTGGGGCGCACCAATACCTGTAATTCACTGTCCCAACTGTGGAATAGTGCCAGTACCTGACAAAGATTTGCCAGTCCAGTTGCCAGAAGAGGTGGAATTTACTGGACGCGGCGGTTCACCTTTAACTCAATTAGAAAGCTGGGTAAATGTGCCTTGTCCAACTTGCGGCACTCCGGCGAAGCGTGAAACTGACACGATGGACACTTTTATTGATTCCTCGTGGTATTTCTTGCGCTTCCCTGACGCTAAAAATGAACAACAGGTTTTCGATTCCAGTAAAGTCAACGACTGGATGCCAGTGAATCAGTATGTAGGTGGGATTGAACACGCGATTTTACATTTGTTGTATTCGCGATTCGTCACTAAGGTTCTGCGGGACAGAGGGTTACTGAACTTTGATGAACCCTTCCAACGTCTGTTAACTCAAGGTATGGTGCAGGGTTTAACTTACACAAATCCCAATAAGGGTGGTAAAGATAAGTGGGTTCCCTTTAATCTTGTAGATCCAGCCGATCCACGAGATCCTAAAACAGGTGAAGCACTGCAACTTGTTTATGCCACGATGTCTAAATCAAAGGGCAACGGTGTAGCACCAGAAGATGTAATTTCTAAATACGGTGTAGACACTGCACGGATGTTCATTTTGTTCAAAGCGCCGCCAGAAAAAGATTTGGAATGGGATGAAGCCGATGTAGAAGGTCAATCCCGCTTTTTAAATCGGGTTTGGCGTTTGGTGACAGATTATGTTGCTACTGGGGTATCCCGCAAAAAAGCCCAACTGTCTGATTTAACTAAGACAGAAAAGGAATTGCGGCGGGCGATTCACACGGCTATTCAAGCGGTGACAGAAGATTTGGAAGACGAATATCAATTCAACACAGCTATTTCCGAATTGATGAAGTTGAGTAATGCCTTAACTGATGCTGACGGTAAAAATTCACCAATTTATGCAGAAGGTATTCGGACTTTGGTAATGTTACTTGCACCCTTTGCACCACACATTGCTGATGAATTGTGGCATTTGTTGGGTGAAAGTGATTCAGTTCACACTCAAACTTGGCCATCGTTTGACCCTGTGGCTTTGGTAGCTGATGAAATAACTTTAGTGATTCAAGTTATGGGCAAAACTCGCGGTGCGATTCAAGTACCAGCACAAGCAGATAAAGCAGCGTTGGAGAAATACGCCCGTGAATCAGAAATTGCCCAGCGTTACATCGAAGGCAAAGAGATTAAAAAGGTAATTGTTGTGCCTGGAAAGTTGGTAAATTTTGTAGTCAGCTAAGATCATCGGATGTGAAAAAGAGGCTATTATCGCTTACCTATTTTTCACATCCGATTTTATCAAAAAAGAATATTGATGATTGCAACACATCATTGGTTAAAGACGCGATGAATCGCGTCTCTACAAATGGTCTGTTTGTCGGATTCTTTTTTCAAATTGGTATGACTTAAATAATTCTTATTGAATAAGAATTATTTAAGTATTTTGACTCATTGACAATAGTGATTTTATGTGATTTTCCTTCTCGATTACGCAGGTGCGATCGCTTGAAAAAAGTGCTGCCTAAGTAGAAAATTCCAAGCGATGGGCAGTACCATCATCAAGAAAACTCTGTTCACCAACGCCGACTAGTTCCACAATGGTTTCACGGGTTACAGGTGAAAACTCGCCTTGTTTGGCTGCAATCTCAACAATGGTTGTTTGCTGCTCAGAATAAACGCGGTAAGTTCTGGTGCAAAAGGCTCCTGTTTGGTACTCAAAAGTATGACCATCATCTTCATAAAGAGTAAACTCACCAACGCCTTTCCAGACTCGCAGCCGCATTTGGTTTATGGGATGTTCATCGACATATTGCATTACTGGTGCGATCGCAATAATCGAGCCAGCACGAACATATAACGGCATTTTCTCCAATGGTGCATAAGCAAGAATGTGAGTTGGCCCTGTAAATTCCTCCCCACTCCACCAATCAAACCAACAACCTTCCGGCAAATAGACGGCACGATGTTCAACACCGGGACGGTAAATTGGTGCTGCTAGTAAGGAGGGGCCAAGCATTACTTGATCGGCGAGAGAAAAGGTCTTTGGATCGTTGGGGAAATGATAGAGAAGTGGGCGAAGAATTGGTGCGCCAGTGGTTGCAGCCAACCAAAAAAGAGTGTAAATGTAAGGTAGTAATTGATAACGGAGTTCAATATACTCGCGGCAGATTTTTTCAATGCGATCGCCAAATACCCAAGGCTCATGCTGTGCAGTAGTTAATGCTGAATGTCCACGCATCAGGGGATAAAGCATTCCTAGTTGCATCCAACGCGCAAATAGTTCTGCCGTAGCATTCCCGGCAAACCCCCCAATATCACTTCCGACAAAGGCAACACCCGATAAACCCAGGTTACACAGCATTGGTATGGACATTTCTAAGTGTTCCCACAGAGATTGATTGTCTCCTGTCCATATAGCTGACCAGCGTTGAATGCCAGCATATCCAGAGCGTGTTAATACAAAAGAACGTTCAGTTGGACGAGATATTTTAGCTCCTTGATAAGATGCCTGTGCCATCATTAGCCCATAAAGATTGTGGGTTTCCTTGTGGGTGGTTATCTCGTCAGTTGGCCCTTGGGGTGTATCGAGAGGAAAGGAAATTTTGTTACCGGGGTCGCCGAATGGACGGTCATCAAGGGCGGGTTCATTCATATCATTCCAGATACCGGCAACACCAATATCAGTTAGACTGTTTTGCCAATTTCCCCACCAATCTCTAACTTCAGGATTTAGGTAATCTGGAAAAACAGCTTTGTCTGGCCAAACATAGCCGTGAAATAACTGACCATTAGTTTTTCTGATAAAATAGTTGTTTTTTAATCCTTCGTCAAAGACTTTGTAATCTGCTTCTGGCTCGTATTTGACTCCCGGATCGACAATCGTCACTACTTTAAATCCATCTTGTTTCAGATTTTGGATTAATTTTTGAGGGTCAGCAAATCGCTTGGGACTCCAGGTAAAAACCCTATAGCTATTCATATAGTCAATATCTAAATGAATAACATCACAGGGAATACGACGCTGACGAAATTCATCAGCTAGTTTGCGTACTATATCTTGTGACTCGTAACTCCAGCGACATTGGTGATAACCTAATGACCATCGAGGTGGCAAAGGCATCCGCCCGGTTAGCTGGGTGTAAGTCTGGATAATTTTTGCAGGTTCCGGCCCATAAATAATGTAGTAATCTAGTTCATTCCCCTCAGTCTCCATTTGCCAGACTCCAGGCTGTTGTGCGCCCAGATCAAATCGGCTCCAATAAGTAGTATTAAAAAAAAGCCCGTACCCCAACCCAGGACGCAAGGCGATGAAAAAAGGAATCGCCTGATACATACTGTCTGTCATGATGCCGTAATCGATCGCATCTGATGCCCAGTTGGTTTTGACTTTCGATCGCTGATCTAGTAAACCAGTAGGTTCGCCAAAACCATAGAAATGTTCGTCAGATTCAATCTGTTTCCAGCCAGCAACAGCACCAGTCCGCCACCCCATGCCTAAGTCTGCATCGCGAGCAAAGGGCTGTCCTGCTGAGTCAAAGAACTGGATACGACAAGGATTGCGGGACACGACAATACACAATTGCTCAGTTTCAATTTCTATAGTCTCTGCTTTTTCTCGCAGTTCAAAGGGCACAGCAGGCCATTCTTCATCCGCTTGTGTTACCGCCCACGATCGCCTGGAGAGAAATTCACCACTTGGGGTCATCCGTACCCGAATTAAGTTTGCTGCTAGCACACTAACTGTTAGACAGGGGCCACCGCACTGCAAGAGGATATGGCGCTCATTTTGTTGTATTGCTTGTACTGCCCCAAGAATTGACCAAGGCGCTTCGGTTGTGTGCAGTTGTCCAAAGTATTGTGGCATAATCCCTAATTCAAAGATAACGACTTTCCCCAATTGAGATTCACATAAATTACTACCAAAAAGCGTGTATCTTTAGGCATAGCATATATCTAACTTTACTTTGGATGGGATATTTCCTTAACTTAGGGACTTCCTGTGGTCATTAATAGCAATTGTTCGTAATCTTTTGGTGTATCAATATCGATACTCCCTAAAGGAAACGGAATAGAAAACACTTCATCCAGATTATTATTAATAACTTTTTTTGCTCCTGAAGTCTCTTTCAAAGTAGCAAGCTCTGAAAAAAATCTCTGACTAAATAGAGCAGGTACACCTAATGTCTCCCCATATTCGCAAGCAATGATTGGTTTTTTACTCGAATAATACGCATCAACAAGTCGATCGATAAGTTGAGGAGAAATAAATAGCTGGTCGCAAAGTGTAATAACTACTGCTTCGATTTTTTGTGGAAGATTATTTAATAATTCCAGACCGCTTTTGATGGAAGCACTCATTCCACAAGCCCAATCCAGGTTTTTAACTACTTTAATGGGAAGTTGCTTAATTTGGGGACAAATCTGTTCTGCATTTGCTCCAAGTACTACTACCACAGGTTGACAAACTGAAGCGATCGCAATTTCTGTGATGTGATGTACAAAACTCCGTCCCTGATAAAGCAAGAGTTGTTTTGGTGTGCCCATACGGGTAGATGCACCCGCCGCAAGAATAATAATAGCGATACTTGATGTTTCAGTTTCTTTTTGCTCAGTGGTCGATACCATAGATAAATACTATGTCGCTAATAAGAGATTTAAGTTACTTTGATAATTTTGATGAATTGGTTGATTCCGATTCTTTAAAAAATTACTCTTGCGGTTTGTTAGCACTGCTTGAATTTCTGCAATGATAGCGATCGCTATTTCTTCGGGTGTATCTGCGCCGATATCAATACCAATAGGACTATACAATCTATTTAATTGTTCGCTAGTAGTAACTATTTTTTCTGTCGATAAATCTTGAAGCAATCTTTCTGTGCGATGCTTTGGCCCTAAAATGCCAATGTAGCGTGCAGGAGATGGTAGTATTATCTTTAAAATTTCTAGATCGTCAAGATAATTATGAGTCATTACTACAGCCACTGTGCGATCGGTTATCAAAACTTGTTTATGTAGAATATCTCGATTGCTAAGAATCACATTACAAGGCGGAGAGAATCGCACTTTAGTTGCCTCATTAGCTCGACAATCGACGACAGTAACTTCCCAACCTAATGCTTGAGCAAACTGGGCTACGGGTACAGCGTCATAACCTGCACCAAATATTACTAATGGTGTAGGCGGTTGGATGACTTCGATGAAAACTTCTGCACTGCCTAAAGGTAATTGATAGTTTTTTACACTTGACTTTTGATTTGCAAGGGCTGCTTGAGTATCTGCACTCAGAGATTTAATTAAATTTGGATCTTTAATATCAGTGAGAATTTTACCATTTGGATACAGCAATAAGCGCGACCCAAGTTTCATATCTACCCCGCCTTCAAAGGCAAAGACTGTAGCAATAATACCCAAATGTTTTTGATGAAAACACTCTTGCGTAAAAGCGATCGCATTGAGTCTACTTTCTGTCTCCAGCCGTTCGATGAGAACTTGCACTATCCCATTACACCCCAAACCAAAGCCCCAAAGAATATCTTCAGAGGCAGTGCTATCGTAAGTAACAACAATTGGTTTCCCGTCCGACATTCGTTGTTTTGTATACTCAAATACGTCGTTCTCCAAGCAACCAGCGCTGATTGTGCCAATAATCCGACCTGTATCTGTCATCAACATTTTGGCACCCGGTCGGCGATAAGTTGAACCTTGAGTTTTAACTACAGTGGCAAGAAAATTAATTTCACCACTTTTTTGACTGGACTCAAAGCCTTCTAAGATTGCTTGTAATTCGTTCATTAGACATTCTGGTTCCTGAATGATGAAATTTGGGACTTACGGAGTGCTGGTTGGAGTTGCACCTTCATACTGTTTACATAAACAAACGCTTAAATATAGTATTAATATTTACCCAAGATAAGCTGGATTCGTTGCTGTACTATCATTTTGGTTTGTGGTCTTATATCGTTCATATTGCCCTTTAGCTGCTGCCTCACGGGTACGCGCTAACAGTGCTGTAACTCGTGCGCGATCCATTGGCTCAAAGGTGCGAACTGCCTCAAACGCCTGGTCTAAAATTTCCATGCTATCAATGCCCGTAATTACAACTGACGTTGGCAAATTCATTGCATAATGTAGGCACTCAATCGCACTGACAGTATTGCTTCTAAGAATGTAAGACTCACCGATTGATTTCATTCCCAGCACGCCAATATTATTTTTGACTAACACAGGTAAAACCTGCTGTTCAAAACTTCTAAAATGGGCATCCATTACATTTAAAGGCATCTGTACAGTGTCAAAGCGAAAACCATTTTGTGTGGCAGTTTCTAACATCTGAAGATGAATCAGGGGATTTTTGTGTCCTGTGAAGCCGATATAACGAATTTTGCCCGCCTTCTGCGCCTCAACAACTGCTTCCATTGAGCCGCCAGGAGCAAAGACGCGATCGGGGTCTTCAAAGCGCAGTATTTCATGATGCTGCATTAAATCAATGCGATCGACTTGCAAATCTTTGAGCGATTCATCAATCTGCATTTTGGCAGCGCTTTTACTGCGACCATCAATTTTTGTCATTAAGAAAACTTTGTCGCGATAACCATTTTTCAGAGCATTTCCCATCCACCGATGGCTACGTCCGTTGTGATAATCCCAAGAGTTATCCATAAAGTTGATGCCGCGATCGATGGCGCTGCGGATCAGCTTGATACTTTCTTGCTCCTCTTTAATACTTCCAATGTGATACCCACCCAAACCAATTACAGATACTTGTTCTCCGGTGCGTCCAAGGTTGCGATACAACATTTCGCCGCGTCGAGTTGGAGTGGCTGAATTTTCAGTTAACAGTTGAGTCTTTTCATCAATTGGTTCTGTTTGGGCAAGAAGCGGCTGCAAAAATCCTTCCGAAACTGCAAGTCCTGCTGCTACTAATCCCGAAGCGGAAGCAGTTTTTAATAAGCTGCGTCTACTGATTTCCATAATTGTCTCCTACAAGCAACAACAGGAATGAGCCGAATAGTATCACGGCTATGTGGCACAGAGAATCTAACTAAGGTGTGTTTTGAAACTTATCCCGTAAGATGCATTCACAATGCTTACCTTTTGTTTAAGCTTGCTTTATTGATAAAACTAGCTTATGCAAGACTCTAAACAAGAAATAAATGCTAGAGCTTCTATAGATTTAGAACAGCGAAGGAATTGGTATTCTCCCGTTGCTGATATCTATTACAACGCTAGACCACAATATCCAAAGAAACTGATCGAGCGGTCTGTCGTTTTAGCCCAACTTGACTCAGATGCATCGATTCTTGAGGTCGGTTGTGGACCAGGAAATGCAACGGTAGCTTTTGCTCAATTTGGTTTTCCAATGACGTGTCTTGAGCCAAACCAGGATTTTTGTCATTTGGCACAACGCAACTGTGCAACCTATCCAAACGTTGTAATCCAGAACACCTCATTTGAGGAGTGGGAAGTGGAAGCAAAACAGTTCAATGCCGTTCTATCTGCTAATGCCTTTCACTGGATACCGTCAGAGATTCGGTATGCCAAGGCAGCGACGGCATTACACGACAACGGGTTTCTCATCCTGATATGGAATCTGACCCCTGAACCGAAATACGAAGTTTACCAAGCGATCGAGGAAGTGTATCAAGCCTATGTTCCCTCACTTGTGCGGTATGAAGGTGCGGAAACTCAAGCGGAAATTTTGAGAGGGTTTGAACAAGACATTCTAGACTCTGGTTATTTTAAGGAGTTGGTGACTGAGCAAATCGCGTGTGAGGTTACGTACAGCATTGATGACTACCTTAAGCTATTAAGTACCTTTAGGAGACTAGAGCCAAAGGCAAAGGAGTTGCTATTTACAGGATTGCGGGAAAAGCTGAGTAACTTTGGAGACAGTGTAGACCTCTCGTTTCTTTCTGCTGTTCATGTTGCCCGAAAAAATGGATAAGCTGGTAATGACGCAGCAGAACAAGTCATTGGAGCGGACGTGCAAAGTTTTTGCGTCTAGCGTTACACTTAGTCGATCGCCGCTCAATTTGGTCGTTTAACTCATTTTTAAGAATTCGAGAGTTACATTATAATCGCCATAAGCTTGCTGCCACAGCAAAAAGGCTGCCGATCGCAATTGTAGAAATTACACTTCAAATCCGCGACTCTGTTGATGCGCTTGCTCCAGATCGTGGTGCATTGACTGTTGCGCCTGATGAGACAATCCGTGTCCGTTTAAATATGCCGTTGTCGTTGCTGCATTATTCGCGTTGCAGTTTATGAGAGATGCGATCGCGCCTTCGGTAGGTGTTGTTTGAAGCTGCTTTTTGATCGAATTCCATGCCCATTCACGTACTTGACACCACTTTGCGAGGCGCTAAAAAGCCCAGGACAATTGCTACCAAGAACAATGCTGGAATATCACCAAACAGGTGTCCATGTTCAACAGGGTCAATTACTGTATGTACCGCCATAATTAGCCCGTGGACTAAACTTGACCAGACGGTGAACCAGATTAAACTGAGGTAAGCTTCTGGTTGCCTTGAAGCCAACAGCAAAAAGACACCAAGCGTCGCATAAACACCAGCGATCATCTGTTCGTATTCGTGCTGACCTGGTTGCCATAACCAGCCCGATGCCCAGACCTGAGTTAGCGGATAGATAAGTAAAAAAGCTATTCCAAAAAAAACTAGAGCGATTCGTAAGTACCGATCGCGCCCATCCATTGTTTTAACCTCCGCTATTTTCTAGTGCAGTCTCTATTAACAAAACTGGATAATCTTCTGATTGTATTCCCACTAGTGATACTTCAGCTTTGGAGTGTTAAAAATTTTAATGCTCTTTGTAGTTTAAAACTGATTCAACTGTGAGTGCAAGTCGATGCGTTATGAATGCAAGTCGATGCGTTATGAATGCAAGTCGATGCGTTATGAATGCAAGTCAATGCGTTATGAATGCAAGTCGATGCGTTATGAATGCAAGTCGATGCGTTATGAATGCAAGTCAATGCATTATGAATGCAAGTCAATGCATTATGAATGCAAGTCAATGCATTAGGGCTTTCCAAGAAATAAATTATTCATTTGTAGGATGGGCATCTTGCCCGTCCCCAATATTAGGACGGGCA